>JBCNOJ010000015.1:0-22454 GCA_039593925.1 Acidovorax sp. | reverse complement strand
CGGTCAGGTCGCGCTGCCAGCGGCTGATGGGCAGCTTTTCGGCCAGGTGCTTGAGCAGTGCGTTGGCCAGGCCCAGGTTGCCTTCGGCGTTCTCGAAGTCGATGGGGTTGACCTTGTGCGGCATGGTGCTGGAGCCGATCTCGCCCGCCTTCAGGCGCTGCTTGAAATAGCCCAGACTCACGTAGCCCCAGATGTCGCGCGAGAGGTCGATGAGGATGGTGTTGGCGCGCGCCACCGCGTCAAACAGTTCGGCCATGTAGTCGTGCGGCTCGATCTGAATGCTGTAGGGCTGGAAGGTCAGGCCCAGGCCCAGCGGCTCGGGCGTTTCGATGACCTTCTTGCTGAAGGCTTCCCAGTCGAAATCGGGCCAAGCGGACATGTGGGCGTTGTAATTGCCGACGGCGCCGTTCATCTTGCCCATGATCTTGACGGCGGCGATCTTTTCGCAGGCCGTCTGCAGACGCATCAGCACGTTGGCCATTTCCTTGCCCACGGTGGTGGGGCTGGCCGTCTGGCCGTGCGTGCGGCTGAGCATGGGCACGTCGGCATAGGCGTGGGCCATTTCGCGCAGCTTGAGCACGATGCGGTCCAGGCCCGGCAGCACGACCTGGTCGCGGCCCGAGCGCAGTTGCAGCGCGTGGCTGGTGTTGTTGATGTCTTCGCTGGTGCAGGCAAAGTGCACGAACTCAGCGGCCTTTTCCAGCTCAGGGCGGGCTTCAAACTTGCTCTTGATCCAGTACTCCACGGCTTTTACGTCGTGGTTTGTTGTTTTTTCGATCTCTTTGATGGCGGCCGAATCGGCTTCCGAGAAGTTCTTGATCAGACCCAGCAGGTAGGCCCGGGCGCCGGTGGTGAGGGGTTTGAATTCGGCAAAACCCGCGTCGGACAGCGCGATGAACCACGCCACTTCCACCTGCACACGGCGGTGCATGTAGCCGTGCTCGCTCATGATCGGGCGCAGGGCGGCAAGTTTGCTGGCGTAACGGCCGTCAAGCGGCGACAGGGCGGTGATGGTGGACAGGCTCATGGCGCGCCATTGTAGGCGGCGCGCATGCGTCAGCCCCGTGTGGGCCGCTGCCGATAGAATCCAACGCGAATTGACCCGCTTACCCCGCGCACTGGAAGACAAACCATGAAATTGATCGGAGCCATCACCAGCCCTTACGTTCGCAAGGTGCGGATCGTGATGGCCGAAAAGCGGCTCGACTACCAGTTCGTTCAGGAAAACGTCTGGGCCGACGACACCAGCATTGCCACCTCCAACCCGCTGGGCAAGGTGCCCTGCCTGGTGATGGAAGGCGGCGAGGCCGTATTCGACTCGCGTGTGATCGTGGAATACCTCGACACGCTCTCGCCCGTTGGCAAGCTGATACCCGCTCAAGGCCGCGAACGCGCCGAAGTGAAGACCTGGGAGGCCCTGGCCGACGGCGTGATGGATGCCGGCATCCTGGCGCGCCTGGAAGCCACCTGGGTGCATCGCAAAGATAGCGAGCGCAGCCAGGCCTGGATCGACCGCCAGCTGCTCAAGGTGAACGACGGGCTCAAGTCCATGAGCCAGGGCCTGGGCGACAAGCCCTATTGCAGCGGCATCCATTTGAGCCTGTCGGACATCGCCGTGGGCTGTGCGCTGGGCTGGCTGGAGTTCCGCTTTCCCGAGATTGCTTGGCGCAACGAATACCCCAACCTGGGCAAGCTGATGGACAAGCTCATGCAACGTCCGAGCTTCGCCGACACCAAGCCGTCCTGAGGCCATACGGCGCTGACGCGCTGCGGTTACCCATCCGATCTGAGACCGCTGGCCAAGGCTGGGGTCCGTACATGTCGCAGCGCAGGGCCTTGCCCGGGCCCCTGCCCGCTGCGGTGCCGTATGCTACGCAGCTTATGAACGAGACGGTTCAAAAAACTCCCACGACAGTCAACCCCCGCGCCTCGCGCCAGCGCGCAGCCCGTGAGGCCGCCGCCACGCCCGGCGCAGACCGCGTGCGCATCAACGATCCCGACCGCACGATGGCCAACATCCTGCAGGTGGCCACCGCCGAGTTCGCGGACAAGGGCCTGGCGGGCGCCCGCATCGACGAGATCGCCGCGCTGACCAGCACCAGCAAGCGCATGATCTACTACTACTTTGGTAGCAAGGAAGGCTTGTACGTCGCCGTGCTGGAGGAGGCCTACCGGCGCATCCGCAGCATCGAGTCGGAACTGCACCTGGAGGACCTGCCCCCCGAGCAGGCGCTGCGCACCCTGGTGGGCTTCACGGTGGACTACCAGCTCGCCAACCCCGATTTCATCCGCCTCGTGATGAACGAGAACATGCACCGGGGCGAGTTCATCAGCCGCTCCACCACCATCCAGCAGCTCAACATCCCGGTCATCCATGCGGTGCGCGACGTGTACGAGCGCGGCGTGGCGACCGGCGTGTTCCGCCCCGATGTAGACCCGGTGGACTTGCACATGTCCATCTCGGCGCTGTGCTTCTTCAACGTGGCCAACCAGCACACCTTCGGCGCGATCTTCAAGCGCTCGCTGGACACCCCGGCCGCCACGGCGCAGCGCCGCGAATCGATCATCGAAATGATCGTCCGCTTCCTTCGGCCCTGAGCTCCCGCCTCCTTTGCACGTCACATCGCGGCTTTTAGCCGCTGCGGGTTTGCACCTAGATTAAATACTAACCAGTTCGTACAAAATTTCTCCAGACCAACCACAACGACTGGAGACACCATGCTTGCAATGGCCGACCGCGTGCTGCGGGGTTACACCCGGGTGCTGGACATTCTGGCGGGAGCTTGCCTGGCGGTGATGGTGGTGCTGGTGTTCGGCAACGTGGTGCTGCGCTACACGCTCAATTCCGGCATCACCGTGTCCGAAGAGCTGTCGCGCTGGCTCTTCGTCTGGCTGACCTTCATGGGCGCCGTGGTGGCCCTGCGGGACCACGGCCACTTGGGCACCGATGTGCTGGTCTCGCGCCTGCCACTGGCGGGCAAGAAGCTGTGCCTGATCGTCGCGCAGGCAGCCATGCTCTACGTCTCCTGGCTGCTGCTGAGCGGCAGCTGGGCGCAGATGCGCATCAACTGGGAAACCGAAGCCCCCGTGACCGGCGCGTCGGTGGGCATCTTCTACGCCAGCGGTGTGCTGATGGGCGGCTCGGCCATTGCCATCCTGCTGCGCGACCTGCTGCACACCCTGTTCGGCCGCGTGACCGACGAAGACCTGGTGATGGTGCAGGAGAGCGAGGAAGTGGCTGCGCTGGGGATGCATGCATCCCGCTCCCCCACTGCGCCTTCGGATTCCGATACCGCCTCCGGACCGGGCCGCCGCTGATCCACCCGCCCACCGCACGGAACCAACGACCATGACTGTCACCATCTTCCTCGGCTCCCTGTTGCTTGCCATGGCAATCGGCATCCCCATCGCGTTTGCGCTGCTCATCAGCGGCGTGGCGCTGATGTGGCATCTGGACCTGTTCGATGCACAGATCCTCGCGCAGAACGTGGTCAACGGTGCAGACAGCTTTCCGCTGCTGGCCGTGCCCTTCTTCATGCTGGCGGGCGAGATCATGAACGTGGGTGGCCTGTCCAAGCGCATCGTGAAGTTCGCGCTGGCCCTGGTGGGCCATGTGCCCGGGGGGCTGGGCTACGTGGCCATCATGGCAGCGGTGATCCTGGCGGCCGTGTCGGGCTCGGCCGTGGCCGATGCGGCGGCACTGGCCTCGCTGCTGCTGCCCATGATGGTGGCGGCGGGCCACAACAAGGAGCGTTCGGCCGGGCTCATCGCGTCGGCCGGCATCATCGCGCCGGTGATTCCGCCCTCCATCGGTTTCGTGATCTTTGGGGTGGCGGCCAATGTATCCATCAGCAAGCTGTTCCTGGCGGGCATCGTGCCCGGCGTACTGCTGGGGTTGTCGCTGGCGGTGACGTGGTGGTGGCTGGTGCGGCGCGAAGATGTGGCACCACCGAAGCGCGCCACGCGCGCCGAGCTGCTGGGCGCGCTGCGCGAGGCGGTGTGGGCGCTGGGCCTGCCCATCATCATCCTGGTGGGCCTGCGCATGGGGGTGTTTACCCCGACGGAAGCCGCAGTGGTGGCGGCCATGTATGCGCTGTTCGTATCTAGGGTGGTTTACCGCGAACTGAGCCTGGGCCAGTTGGCCGACATCTTCCGGACTTCAGCCCGCACCAGTGCGGTGGTGATGTTCCTGGTGGCCGCAGCCATGGTCTCGGCCTGGCTCATCACGGTGGCGGACCTGCCTTCCAAGGTCATCGGCATGCTGGAGCCGTTCATGGGCAACCAGACGCTGCTGCTCATCGCGATCATGGTGCTGGTCATGGTGGTCGGCACGGCCATGGACATGACACCCACCATTCTCATCCTCACGCCCGTGCTCATGCCGGTGGTGAAGGCCGCCGGGATTGACCCGGTGTACTTTGGCGTGCTGTTCATTATCAACAACGCCATCGGCCTCATCACGCCGCCCGTCGGCACGGTGCTCAACGTGGTGGCTGGCGTGGGGCGCATTTCTATGTCGCAGGTTACCCGCGGCGTATGGCCTTTCATGCTGGCGCAGTTCGCGGTGATGTTCCTGCTGGTGCTGTTCCCGTCCATCGTCATGGCGCCGCTGCGCTGGCTGGGCGGCTGAGCCGTACCACCCCACGAATTGATCCGTTCCCCATTTCCGTGCCTCGCTCACAACCCAAGGAGACATTTCCATGAAACTGCTCAAAACCCTGCTTGCCACAGCCCTGGTGGCTGCATCGCTGCTGCCCGCCGCCCACGCCCAGGAGCGCACCATCAAGTTTGCCTTCCAGAACCAGAAGGACCACCCCCAGGCCCAGGGCGCGCAGAAGTTCGCCGATCTGGTCGCCGCCAAGACCAGCGGCCGCATTGCGGTGAAGCTCTTTCCCGGCGGCACGCTGGGCGGCGACCTGCAGACCGTGTCCGCACTGCAAGGTGGCACCGTGGAAATGACGGTGCTCAATGCGGGCATCCTGTCGGCACAGGCCAAGGAATTCGGCATCTACGACTTTCCGTTCCTGTTCGCCTCGCCGCAGGAAGCGGATGCCGTGACGGATGGCCCCTTCGGCAAGAAGCTGCTCGACAAGCTGCAGGCTAAAAACCTGGTGGGCCTGGGCTACTGGGAGCTGGGCTTTCGCAACCTCACCAACAGCAAGCGGCCCATCACCAAGGCCGAAGACATTGCAGGCCTCAAGATCCGCGTGATCCAGTCGCCCATCTACATCGACATGTTCAATGCGCTGGGTGCCAACGCCGTGCCCATGCCCTTCCCCGAGCTGTACACGGCCATGGAGCAAAAGGCGGTGGACGGCCAGGAAAACCCGTTCTCCACCATCCTGTCGTCCAAGTTCGCCGAGGTGCAAAAGCACCTGACCATCACACGCCATATGTACAACCCGCAGGCGGTGATCGTGAGCAAGAAGTTCTGGGACAGCCTGACCCCCGCGGACCAGAAGGCCGTGACCGAAGCCATGGCCGAGGCCACCGCCTTCCAACGCAGCGTCTCGCGCTCGCAGGCCGATGTGGCGCTGGAGGAACTCAAGAAGGCCGGCATGCAGGTCACCGAATTCTCGCCCGCCGAGCTGGACAAGCTGCGCGCCAAGGTCAAGCCCGTGGTCGACAAGCACAGCGACAAGGTGGGTGCCGAAACCGTGCAAGAGGTGTACGCGACGCTGGCCAAGCTGCGCGGCGGCAAGTAAGACCGCGCCCACCATCCTCCTGCTGCCTGATGGGCGCCAGCCCCAGGCAGCAGCCATCGCCCGCCCACGCCATGAGCACAGAGCTTCTTGCCCGACCCTGCCTTTCGACTGCGCCCGCCATGTCTTCCACAAGCCCTCGCAAGGTGCTGATCGGGCTGATCGGTGCCGGCATTCAAAAATCGCTTTCGCCCGCCTTGCATGAGGAGGAAGCGCGCCACCATGGCATGCGCCTGCACTACCAGCTCATCGACCTGGACCGAACGGCTTCGTCCGTGGAGCAGTTGCCAACGCTGCTGTCGGCGGCGCGCATCATGGGGTACGCCGGCTGCAACGTGACCTACCCCTGCAAGCAGGCGGTCATCCCTTATCTCGACAGTCTTTCTGAGGAAGCGCGTGCCATGGGCGCCGTGAACACGGTCGTCATCCGCGATGGAAAGCTCATGGGCCACAACACCGACGGATCGGGCTGGGCCTGGGGCTTCACCCGTGCGCTGCCTGCCGCTGACCTGGGCCGTGTGGTGTTGCTGGGCGCGGGTGGTGCAGGCGCCGCCATTGCGCATGCCGTGCTACGGCTGGGCGCCCGGCACCTGAGCATCGTGGACGCTCAGCCCGAGCGCGCAGCCCAACTGGCGGCCGACGTGAACGCACTCTACGGCGCCCGGGCCGAAGCGGCTGACATCCAAACGGCCATGGCGCAAGCCACTGGCCTGATCCACGCCACGCCCACGGGCATGGACAAACTGCCCGGCCTGCCGCTGGACGTGGCGCTGCTGCGCCCCACGATGTGGGTGTCCGAGGTGGTGTATTTCCCGCTAGACACCGCGCTGGTGCAGGCCGCGCGCGCACTGGGCTGCCGCGTATCCGACGGCGGCGGCATGGCTGTCGGTCAGGCCGTGGGCGCGTTCGAGCTGTTCACCGGCGAGGCGCCCGACGCGGCGCGCATGGACGCACATTTCCGCCGCCTGGTCAGCACGCGCTGATGCAACTGCTCGCCGCAACCCCCAAGGAGCCGACACCATGAGCACCCCGATGATGGCCGCCCGCGAAGCGCTGGGCGAACTGCCCAACCCCCTGGGCCTGCAAGGCGTTGAATTCATCGAGTACGCCACCAGCCGCCCACAGGCGCTGGGCCAGGCGCTGGAGCGCATGGGCTTTCAGCCCGTGGCACGCCACCGCTCGCGCGAGGTGCTGCTGTACCGCCAGGGCGACATGAACATCATCGTCAACGCCCACCAGGACACCGAACGCACCGGCGTGCATGCGCCGCCCGCACTCACCGAAACACCGGTGCTGGCCGCCATCGCCTTCCGCGTGGGCAATGCAGCCGCAGCATTTCGCCGCGTGCTGGAACTGGGCGCCTGGGCCGTGCACACCGAGGTCGAGGTGATGGAGCTGAACATCCCCGCCATCCATGGCGTGGGCGCAAGCCGCATCTACTTTGTGGACCGCTGGAAGGATTTCTCGATCTACGACGTGGACTTCGTGCCCATCCCCACCGTCAACCCGCGCCCGCCCGCGCTGCAGGGACTGCACCTGTTTGGCGTGGTGCAGTACATCGGCCTGGGCCGCGCGGCAGACTGGATCCATTTCTACAGCGAGCTGTTCGGCTTCGCCGAGCTGGCGCCCGACCAGTCGTTTGGCGTGCTCACGCATGGCCGCATCCTGGCCAGCCCCTGTGGCACGCTGCACTGGCAGTTGATCGAACCGCTGGTCGATGCACTGGATGCCGACCCCGAGGAACTGCTGCAGCGTGTGGCCTTTGGCACGCCCGACGTGCTGGCCACCGTGAATGCACTGCGTGCGCGCGGCGTGGAGTTTGTAGAGTCGCCCACGGGCGTGCATACCGGCACGCGCGGCGCCCTCACCCGTGCCGATGCCGCCTCGCCCAGCTTCGAGCTGGTGCTCGACGCGCGCTGAGCCTAGAGACCGCCCATGCGCCGATCCACCATGCAACGCAACGTCGCCGATTTCGGCATGGACACCATCAGCCTGGCCGGACCGCTCGAGGCCAAGCTCGCCGCCGTCAAGGCCGCAGGCTTTGGCCAGATCATGCTGGCCGCGCGCGACATCGTGGGCCACCCTGCGGGCATCGACGCCGCCGTGCGCGCTGTGCGCAACAGCGGCCTGCGCGTGACGGGCTTTCAGGTGCTGCGCGATTTTGAAGGCCTCTCGGGCCACCTGCACAGCTACAAGGTGGACATTGCCAAACAGATGATCCTGATGGCACGGGACCTGGGTGCGCCCGTGCTGCTGGCCTGCAGCTCCACATCGTCACACGCCACGGCCGATGCCGGCGCCATTGCGCGCGACCTGCGCAAGCTGGCCCTGCTGGCGCTGCCGCACGGCATCCGTGTGGCCTTTGAAGGCCTCTCGTGGGGCCGCCACATCAACGAGGTGCACCAGGCCTGGGCGGCCGTGGAGCAGGCCGATTGCCCCAACCTGGGCCTGGCCATCGACTCGTACCACCAGTTCGCCACCAGCACGCCGCTCTCGGCGCTGGAAGATGTGGACCCGGCCAAGATCTACCTCGTGCAGCTGTCGGACTTCATGTGGCAGGAGACGCGCACCGTGCAGGAGCGCATCGAGACCGCGCGGCACTTTCGCGTGTTCCCCGGCGAGGGCGTGCACAGCCAGGCGCTGGCCGAGCTGGTGCGCACACTGGACGGCATGGGCTACCAGGGCGACTACAGCTTTGAAGTCTTCAACGACGACTACCAGCAGCTGCCGCTGCCCTATGTGGCACAACGCGCATGGAACAGTGCGCTGTGGCTGGCCGAAGGCGTGCTGCGGCGTGCGGTGCCGCTGCCGGGGCACCCGCGCATCCGTGCGCTCGGATAGAAGCCCGGACCGTCAGCTGTTGGCGCGCTTCTTGAGCCAGCGCATCAGCGCACCCACCACAGGCAGCTTCTCGTACAGCTCTTCGGCCGCGTCCCAGTAGTCGCGGTGCAAGGTCACCAGGCCCTGCTCGTTGAGCACCAAGTGCGAGGCGCCGTGCACGGTCTGTGTCACGCCCTTGTGGAAGTCCTTGAACGCGAACAGAAAGTCCCAGGTCAAAAAGCACTGCTGCCCTTGCACCACGCGGCCCGTGACTACAAATCGCGGCTGCTCCAGCGCCTCGAACATGTGGGCAAAGATGCCCTGGATGGCGGGCACGCCCACAACCTCGTTGAACGGGTCTTTGAAGCGCGCGTGGGGCGCGTAGAACTGGCCGATGGTCGCCACATCGGCGGGCGACAGGTTTTCAAAAAACGCAATGACGCGCGTGACGGCTTCTTCGGTGGCGGGGGCGGTGTAGGGGGGCTGCATGGAAACTCAGAGTCCCGTGAACTTGCGGACGGCTGGAAAGTACCACCGGTAGGGCAGCAGCCGCAGCAGCTTCATCACGCGCGTAAAGCGCTTGGGGAAGTGAATGTCGAACTGCCCGCGCGCCCAGCCCTGCAGGATGGCGTCGGCTGCCGCTTCGGGCGAGATGAGCGCAGGCATGGTGAAGTCGTTGCCCGCCGTGAGCGGCGTGGCCACAAAGCCGGGGTTGATCACGCTCACGCCCAGGCCCAGGTCGTGCAGGTCCAGGTAGAGCGTCTCGGCCAGATTGATCAGTGCAGCCTTTGTGGGGCCATAGGCGAGGCTCTTGGGCAGGCCGCGAAACCCCGCCACGCTGCTGATGATGCTCACATGCCCTGGCCGCCCCTCCTGCGCGGCCCGGACCATGGCCGGCAACACGGCGGCCAATACATGCAGCACGCCGTTGTAGTTGATCTGCTCGTGGCGCAGCATTTCCGACAGATCGAAGTCGGTGGCGCGCATATCGCGGTAGTAGCCAGCGCTGTAGCAAACGAGGTCGGGCGCGCCGCCGACCAGCACCTCGGAGGCCACTGCGCGCACGCGCCCGGCATCCACGGTGTCCAGCGGCAAAGCGACGCTGCCCGGGTGCTGCGCCACAAAGGTTTGCAGCGCATCGCCGCTGCGGGCCGACACGATGACCTGCGCGCCGCGTGCATGCAGCGCGGAAGCCGTCGCGCGGCCGATGCCGCTGCTGGCGCCGATGAGCCAGCAGCGGCGGCCCTGCCAGTCACGCAAGGGAGGATTGAGGTTCATGGCGTGCGTTTGGTGAAGGACAAGGTGATCTCGCCCAGCCGCACGCCGAACTTGGTCATGGTGGCGCGGTTGAGCATCACGCGGTCGTCGATGAGGTACATCCAGTCGTCCAGGTCCACGTTGTAGACCTTGCCGTCCACGGGCAGGGCCAGCGTGTAGTTCCAGCGGAAGGCGTTGCCGCGCGTCTGGCCGTTGGCCGTGCCCACCACATCGTCGGCTGTGCCGGTGTAGCGGCCGTCGGCGTGCTTCGTCAGGCGCCAGATGCGGCGCTGTGTGGTGCCGTCGGAATAGGTGAAGGCTTCGTCCAGCACGCCCTCATTGCCCTTCCAGCTGCAGTCCATCACCACAGTGAAGCGTTTGACGATCTGCCCGCTGCGGTCCTGGAAGATGCCGTAGGCGTCGATCTTGCCGTTGAAGTACTGGGCCAGATCCAGCACCGGTTTTTCGCTGGCGTAGCCATCGAGGTTCTGGCTGGCGCAGCCGGACAAGACCACAGGTGCGACCACGGCGGCGGAGAGGAGAAGGCGTCTTTGCATGTTGGGCATCCCTTGAAAAATCAGGCACTCGCCGCGCTGCGCGCGGGCCGGAGCACCAGGAGAAACAGCGCAGCTGCGGCCAGCAGCTTGAGCACGCAGGGCAGCACTGCATAAGCCAGCCCCAAGGTGTGAAGCCCGCTATCGGTGCGGATGCCCGGCGCGTAGCCCAGCCAGCCCAAGATCGGAAGGGCCAAGCCTGCGGCCAGGGCCAGATTCAGCTTGGTGGCAAAGTTCCACCAGCCGAAGTAGGCGCCTTCGTGCTGGCCGCCATCGCCCTCCCGGGCGATCACGCCAGCCAAGAGCGCGCCAGGCAATGCCAGGTCGGTGCCCAGCGCCACGCCGGACAACGCACAGACCACGAGGAATGCCCCCACATCGCCCCGGCCCAGAAAAGTGGTCCACACGAACACGGCGACCGCAAGCAGCATGCCCGCCAGCCAAGTGCGTGCCAGCCCCCACCGTGCCACGGCACGCAGCCACAACGGGATCGAGAGCGCCGCACACACGAAATAGGCGGCCAGAAACACCGGCTCCTGGGCTGGGGGAGCCTGCAGGCGGTCTTGAATGAAGAACAGCACCAAGGTGGCCGGAATGGCGCTCGCGATGCCGTTGAGCACGAACACGCCCAGCAGACGGCGAAACGCGGGCCGCGTCCAAGGGCGCCACAGGCTGGCGCGCAAGGCAGGCTGATAGACGCCGTCGCTGCCTGCAGCGGGGCGGGGCGCACGCGTCCAGCTCCACCACCCCAACAGCAAGGTGGCCGCGAACACGCCCAGCATCACCGGCAGCCCGAACAGCGCGGGCAAGACCGAGGCCAGCACCACGCCCACCAGCGCAGCGCCCTCGCGCCACGCCACGATGCGGCCGCGCTGCATGTCATCGCCGCCCAGCCGGGCACCCCAGGACTGGTGCGCGATGCTGAGCTGGCTGTATGCGGCGTAGGTCACCAGCAGCGCCGCCAGCGCCCACCCGATCAAGGCATCCTCGCCACGCACCGGCGGAAAGAACAGGCCCGCCAAGCCCAGCGCCAGCACAACCGCCGACACCGCGCCCACCCCCAGCACTGCGCGCGCAGATCGACCAAACAGGTGATCGGCCCAGCGTCCCAATAACGGGTCGGTCAGGGCATCGAACAACCGCGCCGCCAGCAAAACCGCGCCCAATTTCGCCAGCGGCATGCCGAACTCACGCGCGTAGTGGTTGGGCAGCAGCACGTAGAGCGGAAGCGCCACAAACGCCAACGGCAGCCCCAACAAGCCGTAGGCCAGCCCGTCGCGGGCCGGCAGGGCTGGCACGGGTGCCGATGGGTGCTGGGACGGCGCTGCAGTCATGGCCGGGCGGGGGCGTGGGGCGCGGCCAGCAGCTCTTGCCGCAGGCCGGGCTCGGATGTCTGGGGCGAGAGCCAGATGCCGAAGAACAGGCGGGAGAATTCCGCGTCGGCCACCTCGCCCACCACGCGCCCGCCCATCTTGAAAGTGGCGCCCACGCCGGGCTGGTGGATGCCCAGCAGGCGGTCGCCGGACTTCACATCGGGCAGCGCGGCCTGCAGCGCCTGCTGCCAGCGTGTGGCCTGGTCTGGGGTAAAGCTGCCCACGCGGCGCATTTCTTCCAGCGATCGCTTGGCAATGGCCTGCGCAGAAAAATCGCGGTGGTAAGTCAACTCCAGCGCGAGCGGCTGCGCGCCGTAGTTGGCGGCCTCGAAACCTGGCGGCACCCAGAGCCGGGCGCGGTACACCTCAAAACCCAGAAACCGCAACACGCCCTGGCCCGAAAGCCGCAGGCCAGACAAAGGGGCTGCAGCGCCCTGCTCTGCAGCCTGTGCGGCTTGCGCACCCTGTGCACAGGCAAAATTCAGGCAAAAACATGCGCTAGCGCTTACCAGTAAAGCGCTAATAGCTATGTTTTTCATAGTATTAATCCTTGACCAGTGTGTACTGCACCAGATCGATGTTGCTCATCGCAAACGCGGCCTCGCAGTACGCGAGGTAAAACTCCCAGATGTGCATGAAGCGCTGGTCAAAGCCCAGCTGCAGGATCTGGGTGCGCTGCGCCAGAAAACGCTCGCGCCAGCGTTTGAGGGTTTCGGCGTAGTCCTGGCCAAACGCGAACTCGTCCACCACGCGCAGGCCTGCCGCCTCGGCCTCGCGGCGGAACTCGCGCGGGCAGGGCAGGCAGCCGCCCGGGAAGATGTATTGCTGGATGAAGTCGGTGGAGCTGATGTAGCGGTCAAACAGGCTGTCGTCGATGACGATGCTCTGGATGCAGGCCTTGCCGCCGGGCTTGAGCAGGCGGTTTACCGACTGGAAGTAGGTGGGCCAGTATTCGCGGCCCACGGCCTCGACCATTTCGATGGAGCAGATGGCGTCGTACGGGCCGTCCTGGATGTCGCGGTAATCCTGGAGGCGCAGGTCGGCGTGCTCGGCCACCCCCTGCTGTGCCATGCGCTTTTGCGCGAACGCAAGCTGCTCGGTGGAGAGCGTTACGCCGGTGAGGTCCGCGCCGAATTCCACGGTCGCCATCTCGGCCAGCGCGCCCCAGCCGCAGCCGATCTCCAGCACCCGGGAGCCGGGCTCCACCCCCGCCATGCGCAAGGCGCGGCGCACCTTGGCGTGCTGCGCGGTGCGCATGTCGCCGCCCGCATCGCCCTCGAACCAGGCGGACGAATAGTTCATCGTGTCGTCCAGCCAGAGTTCGTAAAACGCATTGCCCAGGTCGTAGTGGGCGTGGATGTTCTTCTGGCTGTTGGCGCGGGTGTTGCGGTTGAGCAAATGCTTGATGCGGTACAGCAGGCGGCCCGCCCAGGTGCCGTAGATCACGCCTTCGACCTGCTGGCGGTTGGCGATGAAGAGCTTGAGCAGGTCGGTGAGGTGCGGCGTGGTCCAGTCGCCCGCGATGTAGCTCTCGGCAAAGCCGATGTCGCCCGACTTGAGTGCGGCGCTGCACACGTTCCAGTTCTTGAGCGTGATCGCGGCCGAGGGACCGTTGCCGTGGCCGAAGTGCTGCAGGGTGCCGTCGGGCAGCTGCACCGTAAGGTGACCGTGCTGCAGCTTGTGCAGCAGCTTGAGCGCCGTGCGGGCAGCAGCAGGGGTGCCCGCGGGCAGGGTCTGGGCAGAGCGGGGGGCGGTGGTGGAGTTCATGGCGGTCTCGTTCGTCATGGAAATCAACGGGTCACAGCGGCGGCGGGCGCCTCGGGCTTGCGGTGGAAACGCACGCGCTTGAGCCACAGCTGCAGCGCGTGCCAGTGAATGCGGGCAATGATGGCCAGCGTCATGGCGGGGTAGCCCCACAGTGCCTGGCGCAGGGTCTCTGGGGTGATGGTCTGCAGGGTGCCGCTCACGCTGGTCTGGATGAGGGGGCCGGTGTCGTCGTCGTGGTCGATGCGCACCACGGTGCGGCCTGCATCCTGTGTACCGGCTTTGGTACTGGCCTCGGTGCGCATGAAGCGGAAGCGATAGCCGCCGCTCACCTCGCAAAAGGGAGACACATGGAACACCTTGCGCGCCCGCTGTTCCACGCCGTACTGTGGCGCATCCAGCAGGTAGCAATGGCGCTCGCCAAAGGTGTTGTTCACCTCGACCACGATGGCGCGCAGGCTGCCATCGTTGCGGTGGCAGTACCAGAAGCTCACGGGCTTGAAGGTGTAGCCCAGCACGCGCGGGTAGCAGTGCAGCCAGACCTCGCCAGTGGCGTCGGTGATGCCTTCGGTGCGCAGCAGCTCGTCCAGCCAGGCCAGCGCCCCGCCCTGCGCGGCGCTGCGGCCGTCGCCATGATCCACGTCATGGAAGCTGATGGCGCCGCTGCGGTTCACGGCCAGGGGCATCTGCGCGCCCGACAGGCTGCGCATGGGCAGCATCAAAAAAAACGTGGGGTAGGCAAATGCATGCCGCCGGGGCCGCAACCGTGTGTGGCGCACCTGGCCGAAGCCAATCAGGGGCGCTGCGGTGGGGGCCGGCGCGTGGCTCACGCAGCCTCCGCCAGGGGGGCTGGCAAGGCCACCCGCAATTGCTCGGCCACGGCCAGGCCCGATTTGAGGCCATCTTCATGGAAGCCGTAGCCCGTCCAGGCGCCGCAGAACCAGGTGTGCTGCTGCCCTTGGAGCTTGCGCACCTGCTGCTGCGCGCGAATGGCGGCCATGTCGAACACCGGGTGGGCGTATTCGTAGCTGCCGATCACATGCTCAGGCGCAATGTCACGCACCGGGTTGAGCGACACCACCACGGGCTGCGCAAAGGGCACGGGCTGCAGCTGATTGATGAGGTAGTGCAGGCACACGCGGGCCGACTCGCGGCTCCTCTGCTGGGCGCGCTCGTAGTTCCAGGCGGCCCAGGCGGCGCGGCGCTGGGGCAGCACCGACGTATCGGTGTGCAGCACGGCGCGGTTGGCCTGGTAGCGGATGGCGCCGAGCACGGCGCGCTCCTGGGTCGTCGGCTGGGCCAGCAGCGCAAGCGACTGGTCAGAGTGCGTGGCCAGCACCACCTTGTTAAATTGTTCGGTGCGGTCAGCAGTCACTACGCGCACCCCGGCGGCGTCGCGCTCGATGCGGCGCACGGGGGTGTTCAGGCGCTTGTCGGCAATGCCTGCCACGATTTTGTCCACATAGTGGCGCGCGCCGCCGGACACCGTCCACCACCGCGGGCGGTTGCTCACCTGGATCAGGCCATGGTTGTGGCAGAAACGGATCATGGTGGCCACGGGGAACTTCAGCATCTGGTCGGTGGGGCAGCTCCAGATGCAGCCCAGCATGGGCAGGAAGTACCAGTCGCGGAACGCGTCGCCAAAGCGGTGCTCGCGCAGGAAATCGCCCAGGGGCTGCATCAGCGCGGCCTCGGCCTGCTTTTCGGCGATGCGCGTGCACAGCTTGTTGAAGCGCAGCAGGTCGCGCAGCATGCCCAGAAAACGTGGGTTGACCAGGTTGGAGCGCTGGGCAAATACGGTGCTGAGGTTGGTGCCGCTCCACTCTAGCGCGCGGCCACCGCGCAGTGCTGCGGGCACCTGCACAGAGAACGACATGTCGGATTTAGCCGTCTCCACGCCCAGCTCGGCCAGCAGGCGAATGAGGTTGGGATAAGTGCGCTCGTTGAACACCAGAAAGCCGGTGTCCACGCCGTGGGTGACGGGGGTGCCCGACGCATCGGGCAAGGTGACATCGACCGTGTGGGTATGCCCACCAAAGTAGTCGCCTGCCTCAAACAGCGTGATGTCCGCCTGGCCGCGCAACTGGTGCGCGACGGAGAGCCCGGAGATGCCGGAGCCGATGATGGCGATTTTCATGGCCGGCCCCCTCTGGCCGGTGCACGGAATAAAAAAGTTGCGAAGCGTCCCGAAACGAATAAGAGAGGGAGGGAGGAGAAGCGCTCCAGGAGGTCAGTCGGAACCCGGGGGCCCGAAAGGCTTCGCAACGTTAAAACGGTTGGGGCCACAAGGGCGCCACAGGGGGAATAGAGTGGGGCTGCTCGGCCGAAGTTCCAGCCCGCACGCAGATTTTTTTTAAAGAAACGTAAAGAAAACATGGCATGTTACCTGGGAGTAGGTGCAGCCAGCTGCTGCTCAATGGCACGAACCAAGCCCTTGTTGTCGGGCGCCGTCAGGCTGGAGTACTGGTCCACCACCTTGCCGTCCCGGCCCAGCAGGTATTTGTGGAAGTTCCAGCGCGGCGCCGTGCCGGACAGTTCCGCCAGTTGGCGGAACAGGGGCGAAGCCTCTGGCCCTTTGACGCTGCTTTTGGCAAACATGGGAAATTTCACGCCAAACGTGTTCTCGCAGAACTCGGCGATCTGCTGGTTGCTTCCCGTCTCTTGCGAGAAGTCGTTCGAAGGGAAACCCAGCACCACCAAGCCTTTGTCCCTGTAGCGGGCATAAAGCGCCTCCAGCCCCTTGTACTGGCCGGTGAACCCGCAAAAGCTGGCGGTGTTGACGACCAGAACCACCTTGCCGCTGTATTGGCACAGCGATTGCGGCTTTTCATCCTGCAAACGGGGAAACGTGTGCTGCAGTGTGGCCGGGCAGCTGGCGCCCGCACCTTCGGCCGCCTGGGCAACGGGCGCAAGCATCCACGTCGCAACGAACGCAGCAGAAACCACAAGGTGTCGGGAAAGAGTGCTCATAGGGACCTCAACGGGAGAGTTCGCCCAATTTAACCATTTCATCTTTTTTTGTCCACATGAGTTTTTATTTGTACTCACTGGTTTACGCGGCAAAAATGGAATTGGATTCAAAGCCTGGGCGGGCGCAGGGGCATATCGCCGCTCGCAAAAGAGCGGGCGTGCAGCGGAGGACGGGGGCACGCCCCGGAACCGGGCAGCGGGGAGTGGGGAGTGGGAGAAAAAGTAAGGGCAGGCGACGCTGGCGACAGCCCCGAGGCCGCGAAGACAGCCTTGCGCGGGAGAAAGGCGCTTCAGGTGCGCCTTGGGTGCACGCGAGAGTGGCTCAGGTCAGACTGAGCAAGCGCTCAAGCGGGAGCTTGACCCGCACATCCTTGAAAGCGACCACGCCGGTGATCTTCCAGGGCGGCATGCTGGTTTCTCGGGGGATCGGCTCGCCTGTGGGCATGCCGTCACGGTTGGTCACCACGGCTACGCGCGGTGTCGTGGCGGTGGTGCCACGGCGCACCACCACACCCACCTCCTGGCTTGCCAGACGCACAAAAGCGCCGGGCGGGTACACACCCAGTGTTTTGACAAGGGCCGCGCCCACTTCGTCAACCTGGTGCTCTTCGTCGTAGTAGCAGGCCTGCATGGCGGCCGTGACCGGCATGGGCATGCGCGCCACGCGAGGGGCCAGGCGGGCGCCGAAGATGTCGGCGCGCTGCACCAACCGTGCCATCTGCTGGGCCTCGGTCTTCTTCGCCAGGGGGCCGGGGTTGCGGTGGTGGTGGCAGCGCACGGCCTCCAGCCACAGCGGGTCCGTCACGCCCAGCTGCCGCAGCAGCGCCTCTGACCGCGCCGCGTGGTCCTCGACGGCTGCGATCTGCACGGCCGTGAGCGGATGCGTCTGCTGGGCGAGCTGGTCCTGCAGTTCCGTCATGGCAATGTTCATGCTCAGCCCGGCACGCCCCACCTGCTGGACCCGCTCTTCAGGCCAGCGCAGCATTTCACGGGCGACCACCATGCATACGCAGCCCACCAGCAGGGCGTGCGTGGCGCTGTACATGCGTGTTTCCTGCGCCGACAGATAAATCAACGCCAGCAACGTGGCATCGGGCGTCTGCTCCGCATGGCGGGCGAGCTCTTCGTGCAGCGCCTGGAACCGGCTACCAAAATCACCCGCCGTGGGCGACCGCAGGAGCTGGGTGGCCTGCAGCTGCAATTCCGGCCAGTCAGGCGGCATCCGGCCGCCGCGGGTGCGGCTTTCCTGCTCGGTGGCTGTCATCTTCAGCGCAGCAATCTCGCCCAGGCTGGTATCGGCAATCAGCATGCGCTGCAACTGCGCCAGATAGGCCCGGTGGCTGCCGCCCGACTCGTCAGTGTCCACACACAAATCGCGTCCGCGGGCCACCATGTTGGCCAGTTCCTCGCGCGTGCGAATGATGAAGCCCTTTTGCGCCAGCAACACGCCGTCGGCCCCGCGCAGCACAAACGGCAGCGGTTGGCCCAGCTGGATGGATTCGATGTTGAGGCTGACGAGGTTCATGTGCGAGGTGCATTATCCAACGCGCACCACCCTGGCAAAGGCCGGGCAACCCAGGGGATTGCCCGGCTTTTTGCCGTCAAGCACGGGGCAGGGCTACACCGATGCCTGGGAGGTGACGCCGACTACGGAACCGGCGGAGTCTCAGCGGGACGGCTGATCGCCGGCAGCGTCGCGCTAGATGCGGGCGCGTCGTGGCGCCCTCTGAGACGCCGCAACAGGCGGCCAAAGCCCTGGCCCACGTCGTCGATCCCGGTAAACACGGCCGGGATCACCAGCAGGCTCAGCAGCGTGGACGTGATGAGCCCGCCAATCACCGCCACCGCCATGGGCGAACGGAAACTGGCGTCCGCCGCACCCAGGCCAATGGCGATCGGCATCATGCCGGCACCCATCGCCAGCGTGGTCATGATGATCGGGCGCGCACGCTTGTGGCAGGCGTCGATCAGCGCTTCGAAGCGCGTCATGCCGTGCTCGCGGCGCGCCAGGATGGCGTACTCGACCAGCAGGATGGAGTTCTTGGTGGCAATGCCCATGAGCATGATCAGCCCGATGAGCGAGGGCATCGAGAAGCTCTTCTGTGCGATGAGCAGCCCCACGAACGCGCCGCCCAGCGACAGCGGCAGCGCCGCCAGGATGGTGACGGGGTGCAGGAAGTCCTTGAACAGCAGCACCAGCACGATGTAGATGCACAGCACGCCCGTGAGCATGGCCAGGCCGAAGCTGGCGAACAGCTCGCCCATCATTTCTGCGTCACCGATGGTGACCTGGCGCACGCCCGGCGGCAGGTTCTTGATGGAGGGCAGCGTTTCCACCGCCTTGGTCACCTCGCCCAGGGGCAGCCCCGAAAGCTCGATCTCGAAGTTCACGTTGCGTGCCCGGTCATACCGGTCGACCACCGCCGGGCCGCCGCTGAATTCCAGTGTGGCCACCTGTCCCAGCAGCACAGGACCCTTGCTGCCCTGCACCGGCAGTCGTTCCAGCAACGACAGATCGCGCCGCGCATCGTCCTGCAGCTTGACGACGATAGGCACCTGGCGGGATGCAAGGTTGAGTTTGGGCAAGGACACGTCGTAGTCACCCACGGTGGCGATGCGAAGTGTTTCTGCAATGGCGCTGCTGGTTACGCCCAGGTCGGCGGCGCGCGCAAAGTCCGGTCGCACGGCGATCTCGGACCGCACGAGGCTGGCCGTGGACGACACACTGCCCAGGCCAGGAATGGAACGCAAATCCTTCTCCACGGCCAGAGCGGCACTACTCAGGGCCACCGGGTCGTCGCCCGTCAGCACCAGGACATATTTCTCGCCCGAACCGCCCAGGCCCACCTTGCTGCGCACGCCGGGCAGCGTCTCCAGCGCAGCGCGAATCTGGTTCTCGATGCCCTGCTTGCGCGGGCGAGCGCCGCGCTCGTCGAGCAGGATGGTGAGCGTGGCCTTGCGCGTCTCGGCATTGCCAAGCCCCGCAAACGGATCGCCGCCCGCCGTGCCGCCGCCAATGGTGGTGTACACGCTTTTCACGTGATCCACAATGGCAATGCGCGTGCGTGCGTCTTCGGCCACGGCACGGGTCTGCGCCAGCGTGGCGCCCGGTGGCAGCTCCAGGTACACCTGGGTCTGCGAGTTGTCGTCCGGTGGGATGAAGCCGGTGGGCAACAGGGGGATGAGTGCCAGCGAGCCAATGAAAAACGCCGCCGTGGCAATGAACGTGACCCAGCGGTGCTTGATGCACCACGCCGCCCAGCGCAAATAGGTGGACATCCAGCGCGGGTCCTTGTGGTCGCCCACGATGGGCTTCAGGATGTACGCCGCCATCATGGGCGTGAGCACCCGCGCCACCACCAGGCTCGCAAACACCGCCAGCGAAGCCGTCCAGCCAAATTGCTTGAAAAACTTGCCGGCAATGCCGCTCATGAACGCCGTGGGCAGAAACACCGCGATCAGCGTGAAGGTGGTGGCCACCACGGCCAGCCCGATCTCGTCAGCGGCCTCCATGGCGGCCTGGTAAGGCGTTTTGCCCATGCGCAAGTGGCGCACGATGTTTTCCACCTCCACGATGGCATCGTCCACCAGAATGCCCACGACCAGCGACATGGCCAGCAGCGTGATCACGTTGATCGAAAAGCCCAGCAGGTGCATGCCGATAAAGGCCGGAATGATGGACAGCGGCAAAGCCACGGCCGAGACGAACGTGGCGCGCCAGTCGCGCAGAAAGATCCACACCACCAGCACGGCCAGCAGCGCGCCCTCGTAGAGCAGATGCATGGAGCCGTCGTATTCCTCCTGCACGGGCTGCACGAAGTTGAAGGCCTCGGTCACTTCCAGGTCTGGGTGCTGTTCGCGCAGTTCCTTGAGGGCGGTCTGAACGGCCGCTCCCACCTCCACCTCGCTGGCGCCCTTGCTGCGCGCCACCTCGAATCCCACCACAGGCTTGCCGTTAAGCATGGCCATGGCGCGTGGTTCGGCAATGGTGTCCGTTACCGTAGCCACCTGATCCAGGCGGATGTGCCGCCCGTCAGACAGGGCCAACGTGAGGCCCGCCAGTTCTTGCGCCGACTGCACCGTGGCCAGCGTGCGCACCGGCTGCTCGCTGCCGCCCAGGTCGGTGCGGCCGCCAGCGCTTTCGGTCTGCACCAGGCGCAGTTGGCGTGAGACGTCGGCGGCCGTGGCATTCAGCGCCTGCAGTTTCACTGGGTCGAGCGCCACATGCACCTGGCGGTCCACGCCACCCACGCGGGTGACAGCGCCCACGCCGCGCACGGCCAGCAGCTTCTTGGCTACGGCATCGTCCACGAACCACGACAGCGCCTCGTCGTCCATGCGGGTGGAGGCGATGGTGAAGGCCAGCACAGGCTGCGCGGCCAGGTCCATCTTGGTGACGATGGGGTCTCGCACATCGCCAGGCAGGTCACCGCGCACACGGGCCACGGCAGAGCGCACGTCGTCCAGCGCCTCCTGCGTGGGCTTTTCCAGGCGGAACTCGGCCGTGATGGTGGCGCCGCCGTCCTGCACCTTGGTGTAGATGTGCTTCAGGTCCTGCAGCGTGGCAATGCTGTTCTCGATCTTGCGCGCCACGTCGTTTTCGAGCTGCGCGGGCGATGCCCCCGGCAGCGCCACCGTGACCGAGATGGTGGGCAGATCAATGTCGGGAAAGTTCTGAACCTTCATCGCGTTGAAGGACAGCAGGCCGCCGAAGGTCAGCAGCACAAACAGCATCAGCGCCGGTATGGGGTTCTTGATCGACCAGGTGGACACATTCATGAAGAACGCTCCTTAATTGATAGTTACCAGCGCTTGTCTATCAAGCGCCAGAGCCACTTTTTGCTTAAATTCTTCTGCCTGGGACGTGCTGGAGCTGCCTGATGCGGGCGTGCCCGGGACCACGCGCACCAGGTCGCCATCGTTCAGGAAACCTGCCCCGCGCACGGCCACGGCGGCGTTGGCGTCCAGCCCCGAGAGGATTTCCACCCGCTCGCCCACGCGGCGGCCGGTTTGCACCTTGCGCATCTGCACACGTTGCTCGCCGCCCACCACAAACACATACGAGAAGCCGTCGCGCACCACCAGGGCCTCTTGCGGCACGGTGAGGGCGTCGCTGGTGCCCAGGCCAAAGTCGCCGCGGGCAAACATGCCAGCGCGGAAGTCCGTGCCGGAGGGCAGGTCCACATACACCAGCGCATTGCGCGTCTGCGGGTCCACCGTAGGCGCCACCATGCGCACCGTGCCCTCCGCCTTGGCACCGCTGTCGGCCACCACATTCACCTTGGCACCTGTCTGGATGCGCCGCAGCTCTGTGGAAGTGACCTCGGCACGCCACTCCAGCCGGCCCTTGCGCACCATGCGGAACAGTTCGGTGCCCGCGCCCACCACTGCGCCCACTGTGGCCGTGCGGGCTGAGATCACGCCGCTGTCGGGCGCCACCACCTGCGTGTACTTGAGCCGCAGCTGCTGCGCGTTGAGCGTGGCCTGTGCGGCCTCTACCCTAGCCTGGGCGGTTTTCTCGGCCGTGGTGAACTGCTGGATCTGCTGCTGGCTGAGCGCGCCCGTGGCCTGCAGCGAGCGCGCGCGCTCGGCGTTGGCAGCTGCCTCGCTGGCATTGGCCTGTGCTTCGAGCAGGCTGGCACGCGCCTGTGCCACATCGGCTTGCACCGTCTCGGCCGAAAACGTGGCCAGCACCTGCCCGGCCTTCACCACATCACCGACGTTCACACGCACGTCGGTCAGCCGCAGGCCGTTGCTTTCAGCGCCAATGCTGGCTTCTTGCCAGGCCGCCACGTTGCCGTTGGCCGCCAGCCGCAGCGGAACAGGCATGCGTTGCGGCTGGGCGGTGGTGACCGTCATGGCAGGGCGCGGCTGGCCCGCCTTGGGCTCATCGGCCGCCCGCGAGGTGCCGGAATACACCAGGGCGCCCCCGATGGCCAGCACGCAGGCGGCCATCACGGCCACGGTGGTGGCAGAGAACTTGAACGAGAAAGAGGAATATTGCATTTGCATCG
>JBCNOJ010000149.1:0-10206 GCA_039593925.1 Acidovorax sp. | reverse complement strand
ACTACCAGATCACCAAGTGCTTCCGCGACGAAGACCTGCGCGCCGACCGCCAGCCCGAGTTCACGCAGATCGACTGCGAAACCTCGTTCCTGGGCGAAGAGGAAATCCGCGCCATCTTCCAGCGCATGATCACCGAGGTGTTCCAGACCCAGCTGGGCGTGGACCTGGGTGAGTTCCCCATCATGACCTACCAGGAGGCGGCATTCCGCTTCGGCTCCGACAAGCCCGACCTGCGCGTGAAGCTCGAATTCACCGAGCTGACCGACGTGATGAAGGACGTGGAGTTCAAGGTCTTCTCGGGCGCTGCCAACATGAAGGGCGGCCGCGTGGTTGCGCTGCGTGTGCCGGGTGGCTCGGCCGAAGACGGTGGCATCAGCCGCGGTGAAATCGACGCCTACACCGAATTCGTGAAGATTTACGGCGCCAAGGGCCTTGCGTACATCCGCGTCAACGATCTGTCGAAGGGCCGTGACGGTCTGCAATCGCCCATCGTGAAGAACATCCACGACGCGGCGCTGGAGCAGGTGCTGAAGCTTTCCGGCGCGCAGAACGGCGACCTGATTTTCTTCGGTGCCGACAAGGAAAAGATCGTCAACGATGCCATCGGCGCGCTGCGCCTGAAGATCGGCCACAGCGACTTCGGCAAGAAGAACAACCTGTTCGAAAACCGCTGGGCGCCGCTGTGGGTGGTGGACTTCCCCATGTTCGAGCACGACGAGGAAGAAGACCGCTGGACGGCCGTGCACCACCCCTTCACCAGCCCCAAGGATGGCCACGAAGAGTTCATGGCCACAGACCCTGGCAAGTGCATTGCCAAGGCCTACGACATGGTGCTCAACGGGTGGGAGTTGGGCGGTGGCTCGGTGCGTATCCACCGTGCCGACGTGCAAAAGAAGGTGTTTGATGCGCTCAAGATCACACCGGACGACGCGCAGGCCAAGTTTGGCTACCTGCTGGACGCCCTGCAATATGGCGCGCCTCCCCATGGTGGTCTGGCCTTCGGCCTGGACCGCCTGATCACGCTGATGACCGGCGCTGAATCGATCCGCGACGTGATCGCCTTCCCCAAGACGCAGCGCGCGCAGGATCTGCTGACGCAGGCCCCATCGCCCGTGGACGAAAAGCAGTTGCGCGAGCTGCACATTCGCCTGCGCAACCCGGATGCCATCAAGGCGGCCTGATCGAGGCCATTGCGTCAGCGCCATTGCACTGCCTTCGGCCATGCAGCACGGCAAACCACAAAGCGGCGGGGGCCTGGGCCCCAGCCGCTTTTTTCATGGGCTTGTTTCGTATGTTTTCTGCGCAACCCTTCGGGCAACGGGGCCCCGCGTTATTTGCCACCAAAGCCGCTGACATGCGCCACGGGCCCACCTCGTACCTGCGCGTGGCGGCGGTGGCTGTGCTGGCTGTAGCGCTGCTGCCCGGTTGCGGCGAGAAAAAAACCGAACTGGGGCAAGGCGGCTCGGTCGTGACCGGCTCGGCGGGCCCAGAGGGGGCTAACAACGCGGCCAAGGAACTGGTGCGCTGTGAAGCACCTGTGGCCACGCTGGCCCTGGCCGAGAACCCCAACGGCTATGTGATGGGCTCTGGCTACCAACTCCCGCCGTCGCCGGTGCCGCTGGTCAAGTTGCTGGCGCAGCAAAGCGGGTGCTTTCGCGTAGTGGACCGAGGCGCGGGCCTGCGTGGCACGGTGCGCGAGCAAGAGTTGAAAGAAGCCGGGGTGCTGCGCCAGCAGAATTCCACGGTGGCCAAGGGCAAGGGCTACGAAGCGCAGTACACGCTCACACCCAGCCTCACTTTCAGCGAGCAGGATGCTGGCCGAGGCCTGGGTGGCGTGGTGGCGATGATCCCCGTGCTGCGAGACATCGCGGGCCTTGCCGGGTTGGTGGAGCAGGTCAAGTTCAAGGAAGCGCAGACGGCGTTGCTGCTGTCTGACAACGAAACCACCGAACAGGTGGCCGCTGCCACGGGCAGCGCCCGCACCACGGACCTGGGGGTGGGTGGGATGGTGTTCGGCAAGCTTGGCGGCGCCGCTGGCGCAGGTTGGAGCAACACCAACGAGGGCAAAGTCATTGCAGCCGCCTTCCTGGACGCCCACAACCAGTTGGTCACCCAGGTGCGCACACTGCAGGCCAAAGAATTGCCCCCTGCCGTGGCAACCCGAAAGCCTTAGGGTCTCGGGGCAGGGCAAAGCAGCGACCTGGCCCGAGCCGGTGAGCACCCACGCGGTGTATGAGGCCATGCCGAATAAGCGGAAAACGGCGGCCCCTCAGCTTGTTGGCGCCTCGCCGTGCAGCCCGCACAATGCGCCGAGCAGGTGCCACGACCCCTTCATGCACCGGAGCGTCTTTGTGTCCCATTCCCTGAACCCCGCTGAGCAATGGCTGCGCTGCATGCCGGCGGCGCATTACCAACGCCATACACTGCGCCCGGCGCGGGTGGCCCCATGACCGGACCCAGCGTGCCGCCTTCGCCTGCAAACCCTGAGGCACGGCCTTTCAAGATTCCCGAATCGGTGCTGGTGGTCATTCACACGCCAGCGCTGGAGGTGCTGCTGATCCGCCGCACGGGCGGCGAGGGCCATTGGCAATCGGTGACCGGCAGCAAGGACGATTTGCAAGAGCCGTTTAAAGAAACCGCCCGGCGCGAGGTATTCGAGGAAACCGGCATCGACACCCGAGCACCCGGCTGCGTGTTGCAGGACTGGCACCTGGAGAACCATTACGACATCTGGCCCCAGTGGCTGCACCGCTATGCGCCTGGTACCGTGCGCAACCGCGAGCGGGTGTTTGGCCTGCGTGTGCCTGCAGGCACTCCGGTGGTGCTCAGCCCGCGCGAGCACGATGCTTTTCAGTGGCTGCCGTGGCAGAGTGCTGCAGACGCCTGCTTTTCGGCATCGAACGCCGAAGCCTGCCTGCTGCTGCCGCGTTTTGCTGCTTTGAAGCCGCTTTGAGACCGTGCCGCTGCGTGCGGCCTGCCTCACACCGGGCGCAGCCGCAGCTGGGCAGCCGGGTCTGGGGGCTCGTCCTCGGGGCCAACACCCAGACTGAGGCTGTCTCGCGGCGGCGGCGGTATCCGCGCGGCGCCTTCGCCGCCACCGCGCACCCGCAGCACCACGCCGCCGGGGTGGCGTTCGCTGTCCTGGCCCAGAATGGCCCGGGTCGGCGTGCTGCCCACGCGCGGGCGCAGGGCGTCAATGGCTTCTTGCAGGGTGGCAGGGGCTGCTATCCGCGCCTGATGGCGCAGCAGCACCTGCTGCGACATGTCCACCAGCTTGGAGTTGAGCGTGCGCTCCGCTTCCGTCAGCAGCGACTGCACGGCGCCCGAAGGGTCTCCCGCGAGGCTCTGGGCCATGGCCAGTTCGGCTGTTTTGTTGACCTGCTGCAGACACTCCCGCACCACGGCAGCGTAGGGCTCGTGCAGGCTGCAGGCGTTGGCCATCAGTTCCGTCAGGCCACGGGTGTTGGCATAGCGCATGCCCAGCGCGCGGATCCAGCCCTCGCCCTCCGGCAGGTCGATCGACGTGGCGGCCAGCACGGCCAGCAGGCTGCCCAGGTTGCAGGCCGCCTCGAAGTCAAAACCGCTGGTGGTGATCTCGCGGGCCATGGCACGCACCGATTCCACGGCCTGCGAGAACTGCCGCTGCTGGATCAGCTGCAGCGCGCGGGCCACCTCGGTGAAGCGCTGCACGCGCGCGCTGCCCTGGTGGCGCTCCAGAACGCGCGCAAAGTCGGCCATGCAGCGCTCGATGCCCTTGCGGTCATTTTCTGCATAGTAGGCAAAGGTCAGCAGCACCAACGACTGAAAGTCGAACAGCTTGGAATCGATGCCCAGCACCGCAGCGCGCGCGAGGGTCTTGGTCGCGATGTCCCGGTCGCCCATGTAATACGACATCATCCCCAGCTTCTGCAGCCGCACCACCGAGTCGGGGGTCAGCGTGCTGGCGGTGCGGTAGGTTTCGATGGCCTGCGAGAAATTGCCCAGCTCCACCTGCGCGCGGCCCAGCACATCGTAGGCGTCGGCAAACGAGGCGTCTTCGCCTATCAGTTCCTGCAAGGTGGTGATGGCGCGCACGGCCTGGCCCGATTCGATCTGGGCGCGCGCCACGCCCAGCTTGGCCCAGGGCAGGGCGCGGGCATCGATCACCGCTTCGAACAGCGTGCGCGCCTCATCGTGCCTGCCCAGGCGCAGCAACAGCTCCGAGCCGATGCGAGCGGCATACAGCCAATAAGGCTTGCGCGATTCGAAGCGCTCCACGCACAGGCGGGCAGCGCCTTCAAAGTCTTCTGCCTCGATGGCGTCGAAGATGGGTTTCAGGTGCACCTTGCGCAGTCGCGCAAGGCTCAGGCGCTCAAACAGCGCACTCGGCGTGAAAGGCTTGAGCAGGTAGCCGTCCAGGGCCGATTCGGCCGCCTCGGCCACCGCAGCGTACGAGGCCTCGGAGGTGACCATGAAGAATACGGTGGAAAACGGCAGCAACTGGGCGCGGCGCAGGTCGTCCAGCAGCGTCTGGCCTGAATACCCGCCCTCGCCGAAGTACTGCTCGCACAGCACGTAGTCGAACACCGTGTGCTCCAGGCGGCTGCGGGCGTCCTGCACGCGGGTGCATTGCACGATCTTGTTGACGCCATATTCGCGCAGCTGGCTCACCAGAATGCTGCGCGAGGTGGCGTTGCTGTCCACGATCAGCGCTTGGACCGGTGGTGCGTCGGGTTCTTCGTTTGCGGTAGCCATCAGAGGTCGGGCTGGCCCTGTATAAGAAGCAGATTTTCTGGAAATGGGCGAGCCGGCGTGGCGGATGGCCAGTGTACGGCGGACAGCGGCCGCGCGGCTGTCGGACAAACCCGCTCCGACCGGGCTTGCGAGACAATGGGCCGATGGAAGAACACGACGATATCCTGCGGGTGGCGACCTACAACATCCACAAGGGCGTGCAGGGCATCGGCCCGGCGCGCCGGCTGGAGATTCACAACCTGGGCCATGCCGTCGAGCAGCTGGACGCAGACATCGTCTGCTTGCAGGAAGTGCGCCACCTCAATCGCCGTGAGGCCGCTTATTTCCAGCGCTGGCCCGAGGTCTGCCAGGCCGAATACCTGGCACCGGAGGGCTACGAATCCATCTACCGCACCAACGCGTTCACCAAGCATGGCGAACACGGCAATGCGTTGCTGTCGCGCTGGCCCATCATTGGGCATCAGCATGAGGACATCTCGGACCACCGTTTCGAGCAGCGCGGATTGCTGCATGTGGAACTCGACATCCAGGCGCGGCGCGTGCACGTGATCGTGGTGCACCTGGGCTTGATTCCGGGCAGCCGGGTGCGCCAGATCGAGCGGCTGCAGCGCTTTATCGAACGCGAGGTGCCGCCCGGCGCTCCCCTGGTGGTGGCGGGTGATTTCAACGACTGGGGACTGCAGATCAAGCGCATGCTCGCTGGCTTTGCGTTGTATGAATTCGATGCGCCGCGTGCCTTCACCTATCCCGCGCGGCTTCCTCTGGCCCAGCTGGACCATGTCTATGTGCGTGGCCTCACGCCGCTGTCATTGAACGTGCCCAGGGGCCGCATCTGGTGGCGTATGTCGGACCACCTGCCTCTGATCGCAGAGTTCAAGCTATGAAGAGCAACCGCCTATGGGGAGGCACTGCAGCTTCTCGCACGGGTGGGGGCGGCTGGCGCATCTGCCACGCAACCGTGCCCGGCGTCGCGGTGATGGGCGCATGGGGCCGATGAGAAAGAAGCCGTTTTCCGCACGCCCCGGTATCGATTTCGGCGACGACCACCGGGTGCGATTGTTGCAGGGCGCCGAAGAATTTTTCCCGGCGTTGATCGCGGCGATGGATGCCGCCCTGTCCGATATCCAGTTCGAAACCTACATCTTTGATTTCACAGGCGCAGGGGCCAGTGTGGCCGAGGCCTTGATGCGCGCCGCCGCGCGCGGTGTGCGCACCCAGTTGGTGGTGGACGGCGTGGGCACCGGGCCGCTGCCCGCCGACTGGGCGCAACGTTTTGACACGGCCGGCGTGCTGTACCGCGTGTACTCGCCGCTGGGGCCGCTCGGGCTGCTGCTGCCGCACCGATGGCGGCGTCTGCACCGCAAGCTGTGTGTGGTGGACGGGTGCCTGCTGTTTTGCGGCGGCATCAACGTGCTGGACGATTTTCACGACCCCAACCATGGTGCGCTGGAGGCGCCTCGGTTTGACTTTGCCGTGCAGGCCACCGGCAGCCTGGTGGATACCGCCGGCGACACCATGGAGCAGCTCTGGTGGCGCATGCAGGCCGTGCGCGATGCGCGCCAGCGCCGCCTGCCCGAAGCCCTGCTGGCGCTGCGCGCCGCCAGTGCGGCCAAACACGTGGCCGAGCGTGACGAGGCCGGGCCCCCCATGCGGGCGGCGCTGGTGTTGCGCGACAACGTGCGCCACCGCACGCGCATCGAAAAGACCTACCTGCGCGCCATCGGCGCCGCACGGCACGAGGTCATCATCGCCAACGCCTACTTCATGCCGGGCGGCAAGCTGCGCCGCGCGCTGGTCATGGCCGCCCGGAGGGGCGTGCGCGTGCGGCTGCTGCTGCAGGGCCGCTATGAATACTTCATGCAATACCACGCCGCCCGCCCGGTGTACGGCGCGCTGCTGGAGGCCGGTGTGGAGATCCATGAATACGCGCCGAGCTTTCTGCATGCGAAGGTGGCCGTGATCGATGCGCAGGGCGAGCGGCCATGGGCCACGGTCGGCTCATCCAACCTGGACCCATTGAGCCTGCTGCTGGCGCGTGAAGCCAACGTGGTGGTGGAAGACTCTGCATTCGCCATGGACCTGCGCCAGCGTCTGGTGCAGGCCATGCAGCACGCGGGCCGCCGCATGGACCCGCTGCGCTACGCCGGCCGCCCGCTGCGCCAGCGCTTGCTCGACCGGGTGGCGTTTGCCCTCATGCGTCTGGCGCTGTGGGTGACGGGCAACCGGTACTGAGGCGCGCCCCCGGCTCAGACCGCGACAGAAAGTCTCTTGTAGCTACTATTTTGATAGCTGTTGGCGCTTGATGGATAAGCGCTGGAGGCCAAAAACCCTTGAAATCCCGAGCGGGGCGTTCGCTGTTACGATTCCCCACATGTCCAGCCAACCTGCCGCCGATATGACGCCCATTCCGCCGGATGACGAAGGCACCCCCGTCTCCGTCAAGATCCGTGAACGCCTGGCCGCTGCCCGCAAGCGTTTTCACGCCAACGACAACATCGCCGAATTCATCGAGCCCGGTGAACTGGAAAAGCTGCTCGACGAGGTCGAGGTCAAGATGCAGGGTGTGCTCGACAGCCTGGTCATCAATACCGAAGGCGACCACAACACCAACAACACCGCGCGGCGCGTGGCCAAGATGTACCTCAACGAGGTGTTCAAGGGCCGCTATGTGGCGCAGCCCCCCATCACCGAATTCCCGAACGCCGAGCACCTCAACGAGCTGATGATCGTGGGCCCGCTCACTGTGCGCAGCGCCTGCAGCCACCACTTTTGCCCCGTCATCGGCAAGATCTGGATCGGCGTGATGCCCAACGAGCACACCAACGTGATCGGCCTGTCCAAATACGCGCGCCTGGTGGACTGGATCATGGGTCGCCCCCAGATACAGGAAGAAGCCGTGGTGCAACTGGCCGACCTGATCATGGAAAAGACCCAGCCCGACGGCCTGGCCATCGTGATGGAAGCCAGCCATTTCTGCATGTCCTGGCGCGGTGTGCGCGACAACGACAGCCGCATGATCAATTCCGTCATGCGCGGCGTCTTCCTCAAGGACAGCGCCCTGCGCCGCGAATTTTTGTCCCTCATCCCTGGCAAGAACTGAATCCGAAGGAACCGAAGATGCTCGTACGTCTGCTTTACGCCAGCCGCGCTGTGGACACCTCGCCCGAGGCCATAGAAGCCATCCTCACCCAGTCGCGCCAGCACAACCCCGGCAGCGGCATCACCGGCGTGCTGTGCTACGGCGGCGGCGTCTTCCTGCAAGCCATCGAAGGCGGGCGCTCGGCGGTGAGCGAGCTGTACGGCCATATCCAGAAGGACGCGCGCCACAAGAACGTGGAACTGCTGCACTACGAAGAGATTTCCGAGCGCCGCTTTGGCGGCTGGACGATGGGCCAGGTCAACCTCAGCAAGATCAACCATTCCATCTTGCTGAAGTATTCCGAGAAGCCGGAGCTGGACCCGTATGCGGTGTCGGGCAAGGTGTCCTTTGCGTTGCTGGAAGAGCTGATGGCAACGGCGTCGATCATTGGGCGTGCTTAGAGATCAAACTTTGGGGCGCTGCTTGCGCGGTTTGCGCTGTTTGGCAGGCCTTGCATGTTGCCTCTGGCTCGTGCCACTCCGGTGGCAGACGTTGTGACCGGTGTAGAGCCCTTTCCTCTCTCAACTTTGTTGCGACACAGACCAGCCGCAGCCGCCATCGCGCTGCGGCTTTTTTCATTCACTCGCTCTGTTTTTTGATCAGTGACCCCCACCGCCTTCGCCCTCATCATCCTTGCCGGCCTCATCCACGCGTGCTGGAACATCGTGGCCAAGAAAGCGGGGGGCGACTCGCGGTTTGCATTCTTCACCTCGGTGCTGCTGATGCTGGTGTGGGCGCCGCTGGGCTGGTACCTGGGGCGCGACGCGGTGCCGCTGTGGGGCGCGGTGGAGTGGGGCTTTGTGGCGGCCAGCGGGCTGCTGCATGTGGGCTATTTCGTCATCTTGCTGCGCGGCTACCGCGTGGCCGACCTCACCGTGGTGTACCCGCTCGCGCGGGGTTCGGGGCCGCTGCTCTCGTCGCTGGTGGCCATCACGCTGCTGGGCGAGCGCATTTCGGCGCTGGGCGCGGTGGGGATCATCGGCGTGGTGGGCGGCGTGTTCCTGATTGCAGGCGGCCCGGGCCTGCTGCGCGCAGCGCACGACCCGGCGGCGCGCGCACGGGTGCACAAAGGCATTGCCTACGGCCTGCTGACCGGCGCCTTCATCGCCAGCTACACCGTGGTGGATGGCTACGCGGTGAAGTTCCTGCTGATGTCGCCCATCCTCATCGACTACATGGGTAACTTCGTGCGCGTAGGGCTGCTCGCACCGCTGGTGCTGCGCGATCTGCCCACCGCACGCACCCTTTGGCTGGCGCAATGGCGCTTTGCGCTGCTGGTGGCGGTGGTGAGCCCGGTGGCCTACGTGCTGGTGCTGTATGCCATGCAGCAGGCGCCCATGTCGCACGTGGCCCCGGCGCGAGAGGTGTCCATGCTGTTCGCTGCCCTCATCGGCGGCCACCTGCTGGGCGAGGGCGACCGCGTGGCCCGCATCTGCGGCGCGCTGTGCATTGCGGCCGGCGTAACGGCATTGGCATTGGGATGACGGCCGCTGCACCGCCCGCATCGGGTTTGCCGCCTGCACCCCTGCTGGGCTGCGACTTCACCAGCAGCCCCACACGGCGCAAACCCATCGTGCTGGCGCTGGGCCAACGCCAGGGCGCGCGCGTTCAGCTCAGTGCGCTGCAAACGTTCGACACACTGGCCGCTTTTGGCCTGTGGCTCGCGGAGCCGCGCGACTGGGTGGGCGGCTTTGACCTGCCGTTTGGCTTGCCGCGCGAGCTGGTCGAAACGCTAGGGTGGCCTACCGACTGGCGCGCCTGCATGCAGCACTACCGCACGCTCAGCCGCGAGCAGATCCGTGCGCAGTTCGCGGCCTTTTGCGATGCGCGCCCCGTGGGTGGCAAATTTGCGCACCGGGCCACGGATGGACCTGCAGGCTCCAGTCCGTCGATGAAATGGGTGAACCCCCCGGTGGCCTACATGCTGCACGCAGGCGTGCCGCTGCTGCTGGATGCCGGCGTGCATCTGCCGGGCCTGCACGCGGGCGACCCCCACCGCGTGGCGCTGGAGGCCTACCCCGGTCTGCTCGCACGTGCCGTGCTGGCGCGCCGCAGCTACAAAAGCGATGACCGCGCCAAGCAGACCCCCGACCGCCTCATCGCCCGCAAGGACCTGATCAACGCGCTGGAAACCGGCCAGACACCGCTGGGCTTGCGCCTGTCGCTGCGCAATGCCCAACGCGATGCACTGGTGCAGGATGCGAGCGGCGACAGCCTGGATGCCGTGCTGTGCCTGCTGCAGGCGGCATGGGCCGAGCAGTGCCACACCGATGGCGGCGCCCCGCTCTATGGCCTGCCCCCAGACATCGACCCGCTGGAGGGCTGGATCGTGG
>JBCNOJ010000148.1:0-10214 GCA_039593925.1 Acidovorax sp. | reverse complement strand
CGCTCGATGGCTTGCGCGAACTGGCCGAGACCGGCGTGGACCGCATTTCCATCGGCACGCTGACCAAGGACGTCAAAGCCACCGACTTTTCGATGCGCCTGCAGGAGCTGGCATGAGCACCACCACCCTGAACCGCATCAACGTCGAATACGAGCAGCCCGACGAGGCCGCGACTGGCTCTGCCTGCTCCACCAAACACGCCTGGGCCCGCGTGCCGCCCGAGCCCTCGCAGGCCGAGCGCGCAGCGCTCAAGGACAAGATCCGCCGCCTGTTGAAAGAGAAAAACGCGGTGATGGTGTCGCACTACTACGTGCACCCCGACCTGCAGGATCTGGCCGAGGAAACCGGCGGCATCGTGAGCGATTCGCTGGAAATGGCCCGCTTTGGCCGCGACCATGCAGCGCAAACGCTGGTGGTGAGCGGCGTGCGCTTCATGGGCGAAACGGCCAAGATCCTGAGCCCGGAGAAAACCGTGCTCATGCCCGACCTGGACGCCACCTGCTCGCTCGACCTGGGCTGCCCCATAGACGACTTCAGCGCGTTTTGTGACCAGCACTCCGACCGCACCGTGGTGGTCTACGCCAACACCAGCGCGGCCGTGAAGGCGCGCGCGGACTGGCTCGTCACATCGAGCTGCGCGCTCGAGATCGTGGGCGCTTTGAAAGCGGCAGGGCAAAAGATTCTGTGGGCGCCCGACCGTCACCTGGGCGCCTACATCCAGCGCGAGACGGGCGCCGACATGGTGTTCTGGAACGGCGCCTGCATCGTGCACGATGAGTTCAAGGCGCTGGAGCTGGAGCTGCTGAAGAAGCAGCACCCCCAAGCCAAGGTGTTGGTGCACCCCGAAAGCCCCGCCGACGTGGTGGCCCTGGCCGACGCCGTGGGTTCCACCAGCGCCATCCTCAAGGCTGCGCGCGAGATGGATGCCACCGAGTTCATCGTGGCCACCGACAACGGCATGATGCACAAGCTGCGCACGCTGAACCCCGGCAAGACGTTTTACGAAGCCCCCACGGCGGGCAACAGCGCCACCTGCAAAAGCTGCGCGCACTGCCCCTGGATGGCGATGAACGGCTTGGCCGATGTGGCGCGGGTACTGGAGACGGGCGCGAATGCGGTCCATGTGGACCCGGCGCTGATACCGCGCGCGCGCCAGCCGATCGACCGCATGCTGGCGTTCACGGCCGCGCTCAAGAACGGGCAACCGACCACGGCGCTGGTGCCGCACCTCGGGGCTGCCTAACATGCTGGCGCTTCATTATTGATAGCTGCTGGCGCTTGATGGTAAAGCGCTGGAGCCTGTTTTGACTCATATTTCTCGCATTGACTTCACCCAGCCGCTGAACGCGGCGGCCCCGCGCCTTCGCCATGGGTTCAGCGCGCCCAGTGCCGTGCTCGTGGCCCATGGGCTGGATGAGGTGCGCCCGGTGCTGGACGCGGTGCATGCGGCGGCGCAGCGCGGCCAGTGGTGCGTGGGCTACGTGCGCTACGAAGCAGCCCCGGCCTTTGACCCCGCACTGCAAACCCACGCAGCGGACGGCCCGCTGGCCTGGTTTGCGGTGTACGACGAAGCGCTGCCATGGCCCGCCGATGCCGCCCTCCCAGCGCCCGCCTATGCCGCACAGGTGAGCTGGAGCGCTGGCCCCGAGCGCAGCGATTTTGATGCCGCCATGGGCCGCATCCAGCAAGCGATTGCGGCGGGCGAGCTGTACCAGGTCAACCACACCGCGCCATTTGCAGGGCCACTGCGAGGCAGTGCGCAGTCGCTGTTTGCTGCCCTGCTGCGCGCCCAGCCTGGCGGTTATGCGGCGCATGTGGACGCGGGCGGTGAGCAGGTGCTATCGGTGTCTCCCGAGCTGTTCTTCGACTGGGCGGAGGCGCCGGACGGCGGCCGCATCCTGGCTCGGCCGATGAAGGGCACGGCCCCGCGCGGCGCCACGCTCGAGCAGGACGCGGCCCAGGCCGAGCACCTGCGCACGGCCCCCAAGGAGCGCGCCGAGAACGTGATGATCGTGGACCTGCTGCGCAACGACCTCTCGCGCATTGCACAGCCGCACAGCGTGCAGGTGCCCGCGTTGTTTGCCACGCAAGCCTTGCCCACGGTGTGGCAGATGACCTCCGACGTCACAGCGCGCACGCGCCCCGGTACCACGCTGACCGATGTCTTTGCGGCGCTGTTCCCCTGCGGCTCCGTCACGGGCGCGCCCAAGGTGCGCGCCATGCAGATGATTCGGACCCTGGAGCCGCAGCCCCGCGGGGTGTACTGCGGCGCGGTGGGTGTGGTGCGGCCTGCGGGCAGTGCCGGGCCCGACGGCCTGCACAGCGTGGCTGCCACGTTCAATGTGCCCATTCGCACCGTGGTGCTGCGGCGCGGCGCGAATGGGGCTGGCAATGGCACTGGCACTGGCGCTGGCGCTGGCGCGGCCAACGATGCACCCTGGGTGGCTACCTGTGGCATTGGCAGCGGCATCACGTCCGGCGCCGAGGCTGACGCCGAATGGGCGGAATGGCGCCACAAGCGTGCGTTTGTGGAACGCGCCAGCGCGCCGTTCGAGATTCTGGAAACCCTGGGTCTGCGCGACGGCAAGTTTCACCATGCCGACCTGCATGTGCGCCGCATGGGCGAGGCCGCGGCACATTTTGGCTACCCGTTCAACGCCCACGCCGTGCGCCAGGAGCTTCAGATTGCGGCCCTTCAGCACCGCGACGGCGACTGGCGCGTGCGCCTGCTGCTCGCGGCCGATGGCAGCGCGCGGGCCGAGGGGTTCGCCCTGCACGCCACCGAAGAGCCCGTGCGCTTGGCGCTGGCCACGCGCCCGTTTGACGACGCGCACAGCGAGTTCGTGCGCTACAAAACTACCCGCCGCGCGCACTACGCAGCCTTTGCGCCCGCCACGCCCGGCGTCTTTGACACGCTGCTGTGGAACGACGCCGGCGAGATCACGGAAAGCACCTTCGGCAACATCGCTGCACGGGTGGACGGAGTGTGGATCACGCCGCCACTCTCGTGCGGCCTGCTGCCCGGCGTGGGCCGTGCCGTGGCCCTGCGCGATGGCCGCGTTCAAGAAGCCGTGCTCCACCTGAGCGACCTGCCACGCGTGGAGGCGTGGGCTTTCATTAACAGCCTGCGCGGCTGGTTGGCCGCCACGCTGCAAACCTGAGCGCGGTGGCCGCACGCTGAACTTGCGTTGCGGCGCGCTGCCCGGTGTGGCGGTGAGATGTGGTGGGAGGTGGTTTGGTTACGGGTTTGACACGTTTTTGGCGCATAACGCTTGCTGGTTATGCGCTGAATGCTATCTTTTTTGATAATTTCAGCCGTACCTGAAGCGCCCCACGGTGCTGGCACGCGCGTGCTCAAACCCAACTTGGATGGACTGGCTCTGGCATACGCGCCATAGCGGGGGTTGCCGTGAAGGCTGGGCCAGCGCACGCCCAGGCAAGTGCCCACCATGCACGAACGCGTGGGTCACCACGTGCAACTTGCACCCCGCTACACCCCGTTCGATTGCTTACACCGGATGGCACGAAGCCGACGTGTCTATAGGCGCGCGCCTACACGGCGCAAAGTGCGCCGATTCGAACATGAACCTACACACGGCTTTCGTGTGCAGCGTTTCATTCCACCCATTGAAGGAGCCAAGCCATGCAGAACCAGAACCCTCAAAACCAACAAAACCAACAAAACCAACAAAGCCAAGACCCACAACGTCAACAGAACCAGCAGAACAACCCGCAAAAGCAGCAAGACCAGCAGAACCAGAACGGCCAGCGCCAACCCGGTCAACAGAACGTGGACCGCGACCAACGCCAAGACCAGAGTCAAGGTCAAAACCAAAGCCAAGGCCAGCAGCGCCAAGCTGAACAAAGCACCGGCCAGGGCGCCGGCCGCCAGCAGCAAGGCGGCACCCCTGAAGTAAACCGGCAGACCGATGAGCACGGCCGCGACCAGAGCGCGCAGCGGCAGTCGGGCGGCCGCTCTTCTGACTCTGAGAAGATCTGACTTGGCGTACCGATGGAACAAGCCGTTGTGCGGCGGTGCCGCGCACGGCTTTTTCATCTTTTGTTCAACGCAACTGGAGAACCAACATGGGCTACAGAGACAGTGACGACAGCAGCTTCTCCCGCCACGGCATGGGCCGAGACGCCGACGATGTGCGTTATGGCGAGCGGGGCCGCTACGCCCAACACGGGCCGGCAGAGCGTCCAGGCTACGGCGGCGCGCCGGAGGCGCGAACCGGCTACCGGCCTGAACTCGAGGAGCGCACGGACCGCTATGGCCAATACGGCATGCAGCGGGGCCACGACGACGCTGCCGATTCACGCGGGCGCTACAGCGCACAGGGGCATGAGCAGGGTGCACCCTACCGAGCTGGGAGTCAGTCCCCCTACTCGCCGAATGATCGCTCCGGCGGATACGGTGGCGGCTACGCCGCGCGCGTGGAGCAGGGCATGCGGCCAAACAGCGGTCGATGGGACCATCCGCAAGACCGTTTCGGCGGTTCATCGCACCGTTCCTCCTTTCAAGACCATGGCGACGGCGGTGCCTACGGCTTTTTGCGCAACAGCCCTGGCAGTCGCCACGGCAGCAGCCATGGCGAGCGCGACCCGGACTACCAGCAGTGGCGCGATGAAGCACTGCGCCTGCTGGACGAGGACTACGACGCTTGGCGCAAAGAGCGCTACCAGAAATTTTCGGACGACTTCAACCAGTGGCGCAGCAACCGTGCGGGCGGCGCTGGCAGCACGGTGGCGCAGCAAACCTCTGGCGCCAAAGCCAGCTCAGGTGCCGGGCCTGCCTCGGCCAGTGTCACCAGCGGTACCAGCAGTGCATCCAGCAGCAAAGGCAAAGAGCAGTTGGGTTGATTGACCGACGCGAACGGCCCGTCTGCCACCCAGGGGTGCGCAGGCGTGGCGCACCGGGTTTTCGCCTTGTTGCACGCGCTGGCATCCCTTCCATCCGTGCCTTCGTTTTTTCCTCACCCTCTCACCCCCACAAGCCAGCCCTCGAGAGCCATCCAAACCCATCAAGGAGCCTTCCATGCAAACCGTTTCCGACGTCATGACCCGCGGCATTCGCACCCTTTCACCTTCCGACACCGTCACCCTGGCCGCACAGGCGATGCGCGAGCTGGACGTGGGCGCGGTGCCGGTCTGCGATGGCGTGCGCCTGGTGGGCATGGTCACCGACCGCGACATCGTGGTGCGCGGCGTGGCGCAAGAGCGGGCGAATGCGCGTCTCAGCGAAGTGATGTCGGACAGCATTCTTTATTGCCGTGAGGACGACACCGTGCCGTCGGCCATGGCGTCGATGCGTCTCCAACAGGTACGGCGCTTGCCGGTGGTGGACAGCGAACATCGCCTGGTGGGAATCGTCTCTTTGGGCGACTTGGCCACCAAGGCCGAATCGGACGAAGCAGGCGAAGTGCTGCGCGACATCTCAGAGCCATCGGAGCCGCAGCGCGGCGGGCAGTCGGTTGCCAGCGGCGCGGCCGGTGGCGGGCAGACCGACTGACGCGCGGCAACCAGCGGTTGGCACCGGTGTGTTGGCTCAGGTCCAGCGCGCCGGGCCATGTACCTACCCCGTTATGTTCACCCGGCTTCCAAGGCCGGGGTCGTGTTCCCATCCACTGAAAGCACCCTATGACCGTATCCACACCCCAAGCCCCTCAAGAAAAGGCCGAAGTCACCGCTGAGCACCAGCGCTCGTTGCAGGCTGAGCAAAACAAAGCGGATGCGTCCAAAAAATCCGAGCCAGGCCACAAAGCGTCGCCGCCCTCCGGCCGTGCGGCCCCCGGGCCCGGCCACGATGAGCCCACACCGCCCTTGCCGCGCCAACAGCTTGAAAAGCCTGGCCTGGAGAGCGACCTCAAGCTCGCGCCGCGCTACCAGGCCGAGCACTACCGTGGCAGCGGCAAGCTGCAGGGGAAATCGGTGCTGATCACCGGGGGCGATTCCGGCATCGGCCGCGCTGTGGCCGTCTTGTGCGCGCGCGAAGGTGCGGACGTGGCCATCGCCTATCTGGACGAGCACGAGGACGCCCAAAAGACCTGCGGCCTCATCGAAGCCGAGGGCACACGCAGCATGGCGCTGGCGGGAGATGTGAAAGACACGGCATTTTGCGAAGCGGCGGTGCGCAAGGTGGTGCAAACCTTCGGCAAGCTGAACGTGCTCATCAACAATGCCGCATTCCAGGAGCATGCCGCTTCGCTGGACGAATTGACGGAGGAGCGGTTTGACGAGACCTTCCGCACCAACATCTATGGCTACTTCCACATGGCCAAGGCCGCGTTGCCGCACTTGCAGCGGGGCGACAGCATCATCAACACGGGCTCCGTGACCGGCCTCAAGGGCAGCAAGGAGCTGCTGGACTATTCGGCCACCAAGGGCGCCATCCACGCCTTCACCAAAGCGCTGGCACACAACCTGGTGGAGCGGGGTATTCGTGTGAACGCGGTGGCGCCGGGGCCAGTGTGGACGCCGCTCAACCCGGCCGACAAGGCGCCAGAAGACATCGAGAAATTTGGCGAGAGCACCCAGTTGGGCAGGCCGGCGCAGCCTGAGGAAATTGCGCCTGCATATGTGTTTCTGGCCGCGCCGTGCTGCTCCAGCTACATCACCGGCATCGTGTTGCCCATCACGGGCAATGCGGGTGACGGGGCGTAAGCAAGTACCGCGTGCGCCGGCGCAGCGCGGGCAGCGCCGTGCCGGGCACGGTCACAGCCGTTCTTTGGCGTAAGAACCTCGGTCCATGTCCACGATCTCCACGCTGAGCTGAACCATCACACCGTGAGGGCGCGGCGTGCGTTCGCGCAGCACTGCGGCAATGCGGTCCGACAGCTCCTTCTTGGCTTCGGGCGTGCGGCCCGCGAGCAAGCGCAATTGGGCATGCACAAAGGCGCGGTTGGCGGGGGCGATGCCGATCTCGAAGCTGTCGGCCACGATGAAGCGCGTCTTCAGGTCTGCCTCGTCTTGCACCTGGGGGTGGGCGCACAGGGTGGCATTCAGGGCGGTCAGTGTTTCCGCCTCGGGGTAATGGGGCAGATTGGCCGAGTATTCGATGGTCAGGTGGGGCATGGGGTCGTCTCGCTGATAGGGTGGTGTCGCGGCTGCTTTGGGAGGGCGCCTGGGTTGCGCATGGTACTGCGGCCCGTCAGCGGCCCAGTCATCGTTTTGCCAGCGCGTGTAACGCAGCCAGCAACTGTGCCACGTTGTCGGCAGTGTGCGCGGCCGAAAGGGCAATCCGCAGCCGCGCGGTGCCTGCAGGCACCGTGGGCGGGCGGATGGCGGGCACCCACAGGCCTCGCTCGTGCAGGCCTTTCATCACGCGGAGGGCGGCTTCGTTGCTGCCGATCACCAGAGCCTGCACAGGCGTGTGCGAAGGCAGCAGGTGCCAGCCCAAGGCCTGGGGCAGATCTGCCAGGCCGGTGCGCAGCTGGTTGATGAGCGCAACAAGGTGCGCGCGCCGGTCATCGGCGGCCGCCATGAGTTGCAGGCTCTGCCGCAATGCACTGGCCAGCGGCGGCGGGGCAGCGGTGGCAAAGATGTAGGTGCGCGTTTTTTGCAGCAGCCATTCGATGGTTGCGGAATCTCCTGCCACGAACGCGCCGGCCACGCCCGCGGCCTTGCCCAGCGTGGCCATGTAGAGCACGCGGCGCGATGCCTTTGCCCCAGTCAGGCCCGCGTGCGCCAAGCTGCCGCGGCCGTGCGGGCCCAATACGCCAAAGCCATGGGCATCGTCGAGCAGCAGCAATGCGTCATGGCGCTCGCACAGCGCCAGCAGGGCGGGTATGTCGACCAGGTCGCCGTCCATGCTGAACACGGCATCGCTGATCACCAGCTTGCGCCGTGCAGGGCTGGCGGCCAGTTGCGCCTGTAGCGTGGCCAGGTCCGCATGCGGGTAGCGATGGATGGTGGCGCGCGACAGGCGCGCGCCGTCGATCAGGCAGGCGTGGTTCAGTGCATCGGAGAACACGGCATCGCCATGGCCCACCAGCGCAGGGATGATGCCGGTGTTGGTGGCATAGCCCGCGTAGAAGTACAGCGCGCGGGGCAATTGCACATAAGCGGCCAGTTCGCGCTCCAGGGCGTCGTTGGCGGCGCTGTGACCGCTGACGAGCGGCGAGCCGCCCGAGCCCACGCCCACGCGCCGGGCTTCGGCGCACGTTGCCTCGGCCAGTGCGGGGTGGCCCGCCAGGCCCAGGTAGTCGTTGCTGCAGAACGCCAGCATGGGCTGGCCGTCCACCAACAGTTGGGCGCCGTTCAAGGGCTCCACCACGCGGCGGCGGCGCAGCAGGTGGGCCTGCTCAATTTCCGCAAGGCGCTCGGGGATCTCGTCGAGCCACGACGGGCTGGCGCTTGGCGGGGCGTGCGTCACAGCCATTGCGGAGGCAGTTCCAGCACCAGGTTGCGTGGCTCCGGCAGGTCCTGATAGGGCACCTCGGCCAGCAGTGGGGCGCCCAGCCGCGCACGCAGATAGGCAATGTTGTCGCCTGCCGCCTCCATGCCCGGGTCCATGCGGTTGGCCACCCAGCCCGCCAGCGTGAGGCCGCGCGCCCGGATGGCCTCGGCCGTGAGCAGCGCATGGTTCAGGCAGCCCAGGCGCAGGCCCACCACCAGCACCATCGGCAGGCCCAGGGCCTGGGCCAAGTCTGCGCCGGTCAGCGTGTCGGTCAACGGCACATGGAAGCCACCCGCACCTTCCACCACCACGGCATCGGCCTGCGCGGCCAGCGCCTGGTAGCTGCGCACGATGGCCGCGATGTCGATCTGCACGCCCGCGCGTGCCGCGGCGATGTGGGGCGAGAGCGGGTCGGGCAGCAGCACGGGGTTGTCCAGCGCCGCAGGCACGGCCACCGTGGACGCAGCGCGCAGCGCAATGGCGTCTTCGCTGGCCCAGTCTTCGCCCCAGGGCACCAGGCCCGCAGCGACAGGCTTCATGCCCACCACGCGCGGGTGGTGCGGGGCCAGGGCGTGCAGCAGCCCGGCAGCCACCAGCGTCTTGCCGACGCCCGTGTCGGTGCCGGTCACAAAACATCCAATCATGGGGTCTCCTCTTGCAGGGTGGCGTTCAACGCACCGAGTGCACCGTTGGCCAGGCACTCCACGGCCTCGTCGTCGAGCACGTAGGGTGGCATCGCATACACCGTTTTCCCAATCGGCCGCAGCACCAGCCCAAGCGCCATGGCGTGCCGTTGGAAACGGCTTGCGAAGTCGGGCAGGGTGGTGTCCACATCCCACGCCCAGATCATGCCCAGCCGCCGTGCATGGCGCACGCGCGGGTGTTGCGTGAGGGGCAGGCAGGCCGCGTCAATGCGCTGCGCCAGCGACTTGTTGGCATTCAGCGCATCCAGTTGCTTAAACAATTCGAGCGTGGCCAGCGCTGCGCGGCAGGCCAGCGGGTTGCCGGTGTAGGAGTGCGAATGCAGAAAGCCCCGCGCCACATCGTCGTCGTAGAACGCGGCATACACCGCCTCAGTGGTCAGCACGGCCGACAGGGGCAGCGTGCCGCCCGTGAGGCCCTTGGACAGGCAGATGAAATCCGGCCGGATGCCCGCCTGCTGGTGCGCGAACATGGTTCCGGTGCGGCCAAAGCCCACGGCGATTTCGTCCACCACCAGATGCACCTCGTAGCGGCTGCACAGTGCGCGCGCCAGGCGCAGGTATTCAGGGTCGTGCATGGCCATGCCGGCTGCGCACTGCACCAGCGGCTCCACGATGAATGCGGCCGTAGTGGCGTGGTGCTGCTGCAGCCAGGCCTCCAGCGCTGCAGCGGCGCGTCGCGCCACGTCCTGTGCGGTTTCTCCGTGTGCCGCACTACGTGCGTCCGGGCTGGGCACGGTGTCGGCCAGGCGCACCAGGGGCGCATAGGCCTCGCGGAAGATGGCGATGTCGGTGACTGCCAGCGCGCCCACGGTTTCGCCGTGGTAGCCACCGGCCAGGCCCACAAAGCGGCTCTTCGCAGGGCGGCCGGTGTTGCGCCAGTAGTGCGCGCTCATCTTGAGGGCAATCTCGGTGGCGGCCGCGCCATCGCTGCCGTAGAACGCGTGGCCCAGGCCGGTGAGCGCCGCCAGGCGTTCCGAGAGTTCCACCACCGGCGCATGCGTGAAGCCCGCCAGCATCACGTGGTCCAGCGTCGCCAGCTGTTCGGCGAGCGCTGCCTGGATGTGCGGGTGGCTGTGGCCGAACAGATTGACCCACCAGGAGCTGACGCCGTC
>JBCNOJ010000147.1:0-10217 GCA_039593925.1 Acidovorax sp. | reverse complement strand
GCAGCGACTGCCAACACCACTCCGCGCGCACCATGAGTGAACCTGCGCACAGCCTGGACACGCTGCGTGCGGCCGGGGCGCACGCTGTGGCGCCAGCGCGCTTTCGGTATCTGGAGGCACTTGAGCAACGCACGCACCGCCAGTCGCCAGCGGTGCAACAGTTGCTGAAGGCCCGCCTGCAAGTGGCTGTGGATGCCTATGCCGCACGGTGCACGCACCGGCGGGAGGATGGCTCGCCTGAAGAAGCGGCTAGTGAGCCCGCTAAGACCGCTAAGGCCTCTAATTCTTCCGTTGAAGCTACTGTGTCTTCCGCAAGCGCCGGGCCCAAATCGCCTTTGGCCCAACTCAACTTTGAGTTGTCCGACCGTATCGCATCCGGGCCGGATGCCGATGGGTTGGATATTGCGGTCAGTCCACCAGCCTTGAAAAGCGTGGCCCAGTTCGGTGACACGTGGTCCCGCATCTCGGCGGAACAGCAGGTGGTGAAAGCACTGCACAAGGCACCCGACAACGCGGGGCCGCTCAACGCGCACAAGCTGGTGCTGCGCACGCTGAATTTGATGCGGTTGCTCTCGCCAGAATACCTGCGGCACTTCATGTCCCAGGCGGAAACGCTGCTGTGGCTGGATCAGGCGTCGGCCCGGCCCGTACGCACGGCGGCAGCGCGCGCCACGCCGGCACCTGTTGCTGGCAGGAAGTCGACCCGCGCGACCAGGGGGGCGAAGCGCTGAGGCTGTGCCCGGTGGGGCGCGGAAACCTGCCTGCGCTTACCGACTCTGCGAGGTGTCGGCGGCCACGGCTGTGGCCTGGACGGCTTGGTCGATCAGTGCCCGCAATACAGGGTCCGGTTCCATAGGCTTGAACGCGTTGACGTCGGCGCGGCCGACGTTCCCGGCGGGCAGGCGTGCCAGCGCGTGGCCCAGTGGAACCAGTGCCAGGCGCAGCAATTGCCCTTGTACCTCGCTCAGATCGCGCTGTTGTATCGCGTAGCGCAGCATGGTGGTGTGAGACCGCCAGTGCAATGCCATAACCGACTGGCCGAGCACGTGTGCGGCCTCCAGCCATTGCCAGCGGCGCGATGGCGTCGCGTTGCTTTCCTGCATGAACGCCAACAGCAGGTGGTCGAACGCCCGCGTTCTGTGGCGCCTGTCCTGAGGTTCAGCAGATGGGTTCGACGGCGGAATGTCGCGGTGGAATGCGGGCATGTGTGGGCTTCTTTCGCTTCGGTTTCAAGTCGATGGCATGATTGAAAACCTTGAAGTAACTTTAGAGTCAAGCGCATGAACACGGAAACCTTGCAGTACCGCATTGGCGACGCCGCCCGCTTGTCGGGTGTGGCGTCAGCCAATATCCGCTACTACGAAAAGGAAGGCCTACTGCCCGTGGGTGCCAGGGGCGACAACACCTATCGGCTGTACAACGCGAGCGATGTGCATCGCCTGCGTTTCATCCGCTTGTGCCGTGCCATGGACATGTCTTTGGATGAAGTCCGTACCTTGCTGGCGCTGGACCTGCGGCGCAAGCAGGACTGCGAAGCCGCGCGGGACACGCTGGACGATCACCTGCAGCATGTGCGCACGCGCCTGGCTGAACTCCAGGCGCTGGAGGCCGATCTGCAGGCCCTGCGCAGCCGCTGTGACGGCTCGGACACGCATTGCCACATCATCGAAGCGCTGCACGAGCGCGCAGACGCACAGCCTGTCTCAGCGCTCGCGCCGGCGGGCAAGCGCCACGTGTGAGGGCTTTTGTGACGGGGACATGTCGAGCGCGACATGCCCATGGCGTGCATATGTCTGCACATGTTTCTGCGCCCAGGCGGTGCATGCTTTAAATACTCCTCTTTTAATAGCTGCTAGCGCTTATCTAGCAGGCGCTAGAGGCCGAAAAGGCTTTAAAAATTCTCTGTGAGGTCATTTCCAGGTTAGCCAGACTGCCGCCGCTATGATCCGCCCATGATTTCGCGACTGCCCGGCCTATCCCTGCCAGAACGTGTGTTGAGCACGGCGCGGCGCTGGGCGGTGGCGTGGTGGCGCATCCTGTATCTGGGCGCGGTGGTGTTGGTGCTGGTGCTTTCGCCCTCCAGTTACGGCAAAGGGACTCGCAAGGCCTTGGCCCGCCACCTGTACCTGGACACGGCGCCCGTGTTGCTGGGCTTTACCGTGCTCGCGGCACTCATCAGTCTGGTCCTGACGCGCATCGTAGTCGTCACGGCGCTGAGCTATGGCCTCTCACGCTATGCACTGGAGATGGTCATCCGCGTGCTGGTGCTGGAGTTGATTCCCCTTACGGCGGCCCTGTTTGTGGCGATGCGCTGCACCATTCCCAACGGGACGCAGATGGTCCGGCTGCGCCGCTCCGGTCGTTTTGAAGCGCTGCGCCGCCATGGATCTGATCCGGTGCGTGTGGAGCTGTTGCCGCGCGTGATCGCCGGAGTGTTTGCCAGCATCACCCTCGCGGCACTGAGCTGTGTGGTGGCGCTGGTGCTGGCTTATTTGGGCGTGTATGGATTCAACCTGGCGGGCCTGCCCAGTTACACGCGCATGTTCGGCCAGGTGTTTACGCCCAGTGTGACCATGGTGTTTGCGCTCAAGACGCTGTTCTTCAGCCTGGCCGTGGCATTGATTCCCATGGCGGCAGGCTTGCACGACACGGGCGAACGTGCGCAGCCCGACTCGGAGCTGGGCGGTTTGGCCCGCATGTTTGCCGTGCTGCTGCTGATCGAGGTGGCCTCGCTCATGGGCAACTACTATTGATCTGACGGCCACTCCCTACTGATGAACCACACCGCTGTTCCATGACCGACAAGCACCATTCGCCCGGATCTCCTGCGTCCGGCCCGCCCACCGGCTCTCGCCTCGAAGGCGATGTGCCCCCTACCGAGGTTTTGCGCCCGGTGGCGAACCTGGAGCTGAAGGCGGCGGCGCTGTTGCTGTTTTCGCTGCTGCTCATCGTGGGCTCCGGGCTCTACCTGCTGTATGCGCGCGGGGCTTTTGAGCCTACACAAACGCTCATCCTGACGGCCGACGACTCAGAGGGCGTGGTCGTGGGCATGGACATGACCTTCTCTGGCTTTCCGATTGGTCGTGTGCGCCGCATCGAGCTGGCTGATGAGGGCAATGCCCGCATCATCGTGGATGTGCCCCGCAAGGATGCGCACTGGCTGCGGCAATCCAGCGTGTTCACGCTGGTGCGCGGGATTGTGGGCGGAACCAACATTCGTGCCTACACCGGCATGCTGACCGACACACCGCTGGAAGACGGCGCCGTGCGGCCAGTATTGCGTGGCGACGCTACCGCAGAGATTCCGCAGCTCATGGCATCGGCCCGTGAATTGCTGACCAACCTGAACGCGCTCACCGCGCAGGACGCCGCGTTGGGTGGCAGCCTGGCCAATGTGCAGGCGTTGACCGAACGCCTGAACGGCCCTGGCGGCGTGCTGGGCGTGCTGCTGGGCAACGAGGCCGATGCGCGCAAGATGGTGGCCACACTGGAGCGCACCAATGCATTGCTGGCCCGTCTGGATGGCATGGCTGCCAAGGCTGATCGACAGGTGTTTGGCGGCGAGGCTGGCAGCAAGGACGCGCTGGTGCCTGAAGTGCGCGCCACCGTGGCCCAACTGAACGGTTTGCTCGGCGACACGCGCACCAGCCTGCAAAAGGTGGATGCCGTGCTGGTCGAGGCCCAGGCCATCGGCGCCAATGCGCGCGAAGCCACGACCGACCTGGGAGCGTTGCGCGCCGAGGTGGAAAGCAACCTGCGCAAGGTAGAGAGCCTGGTCAACGAGATCAATCGCAAATGGCCTTTTGCACGTGACACGGAGCTCAAGCTGCCATGAACTTACCTGTTGTCGCTCTTTCTTCAGTGGCATGGAAGCGCAGCGTTGTCGTTGCACCGCTGATAACGCTGATGGCGCTGATGCTGCTGGTGGGCTGTTCCAGCAAGCCGCCGGTGCCCGATTGGCAGATGAATGCGCAGGCTGCCTCGCAGAAAGCGTTGGAGGCGTATCTGTCTGGAAATACCCGGGTGCAGGCGTTGGAGTGGGACCGGGCAAGGGCGGAAGTGGCCCGTACAGGTCGCCCTGACCTGCTGGCGCGGCTGGAGTTGCTACGCTGCGCCGCGCAGGTTGCCAGCCTTGATACGCAGCCCTGCGAACGCTTCGAACCTCTGCGTGCAGACGCAGCCCCCGCCGAGCAGGCATATTCGGATTACCTTGGCGGGCGGCTGCAGCCGTCGCAGGTGCCACTGCTGCCTGAAGCCCAACGCAAAGTGGCCTCGTCCGGCGATGCGGCCACCTTGGCAAGCATTGAAGACCCGTTGTCGCGCCTGGTGGCTGCGGGTGTTTTGCTGCAGACCGGCCGCATCACGCCTGCCGGCCTTACCCAGGCCGTGGAAACTGCATCGTCCCAGGGATGGCGTCGGCCGCTGATGGCATGGCTCACGCTACAGGCGCAACGCGCCGACGCTGCGGGCGACGTACAGGCCGCAGCCGCATTGCGGCGCCGTATTGCAATCGCTGAACAGGGCGCTCCCAAGAAATAGCGTAGGGGGCTGAGGCGTTTGCAAGTCTGATTTCGCAAGCGCCGCGAGGCAAATGCAGGCGCTGCACCCGACTGCGTGCTGTCAGCGCAAGCGCGCTTCGAGTTGTGCCTCGATGTTTTCTCGCTCAACGGCAAACTGCTGAGCGTCTATTTCCTGCGCCTCGTACTTACGCGCAGTAGACAACAGCAACACAGTGTTCTCCAGCCGCGTGTCTTGTTGAATCGAGGGGGGAAGGGCGGCAAGCCGGTCAAAGCTTTGCTTGTACAGCTCGCTCCAAGCCAGCATGCCTGCCCGCGCTTGGGCGTGAGCGGCTTCGTGCCAGCGGGTGAACTCTTCCAAAGCAACATCACGGTGGCTCGAGCAAGCCAGCAATGAACCAGCCACAGCTGCTAAAGCCATCGGCCGGTAGGTCAAAGTGAAAGCGATAGCCAAGGGACGCAAGAGCGCTAGAGAGATGCGAAAACGTGGTGTCACGGTCGTCCTCCATTCTTGATGGCACTGAGAAGCCCGGTGCACGGCGCAGAATGGTACTCCGTTGCTATCTTTTTTGCCACTGCGGAATTCGGAGCTCCTAACGGAGGGGCGCGAAGCTCACCACTTAAGGAATGCTCGTGGGCAAAAGCTCGTCAAGGCCATTGGGCAGCGCGATCAGAGAATCAACCGCTGGCACCGCCACGTCGGGTGTCGTGAGCGCCATGGACGCCAGAACCGCCAGCAGAACCGTGCCTGCAAACGTGATCAATGCACGTGCTCCAGGGGACAACGGGTGGCGTTTCATGATGCAGTCCTTCATGTGGGTTTTGAGGGGGCCGCAATGACCGCCCAAACAGCCTCAATGGCTATTGGGGAGGATTTCAGCAAAACAGTGAAATCGCGTCTGTAAGACAACTGCGATATCAACACTGTTGCATCGGTTGTTGCATTTGGTTGCGACTGTTGGCGTCGATGCGCAAAACAAAAAACCCGCGCTCCGAAAAGTGCGGGTTCTTGAAAAGCTGCCTGCGTACGTTGGCAGCGTGATATGTGGCGGAGAGGGCGGGATTCGAACCCGCGGTGGGGATTAGCCCACACACGCTTTCCAGGCGTGCGACTTAAACCGCTCATCCACCTCTCCGAAGCCCTCGATTGTAGCACTAATCGGACCCATGACTAACCGACAAAAAGTCCTTCCCGAACTAATGCGTTTGATGGATAGGCGAGCGTAAAGCATGCGGCAAAACTTCACACATCGTTTGTGTTTGGACTTTGTGAGGAGCCGGTACTGAATGTCTTCTAGATTTGGCGAGTGCGCTTGGTGGATGAAAGTTGTCGGTAGCCTGCTTCCTTTGTCCTATACGGCGAATGGGTTTGCAGGTACCTATGTAGCGGATCTTGTTTACAGCCCGGCAATTGCCGGGCCTGGCGCTGCGCAGGGTATTCCGACTCTATCCCAGTGGGGCATGATTGCGCTGTCAATGTTGGTGATCATGTTCGCTTATCGCATCCTTCGATGCGTAAAAGTTCGCAAGCCGCTTGCTGTCTGGTTTGCCGCGTGTGCTTTGAGCGCCGCCGTGATGGGTAAGTCAGATTTAATCTCGAAGGCCTGGGCTGCATATGATGCTGAACTTACAGACCCTGCCGGCGGGACTCTAACGATTTCGTCAGGGGAAGCGCGCATTACGAATGACACGGGAGTTCGTCAGCAAATAAAGCGCATTGATTTCAAAGCGCCGCACAGGCAAGCCCCTGCGACAGGCACGCCCGAGTGCAATGTAGGCGTGGTTCTGGAACACAGAAGCGTGTGCTTCCTGAATTCGACCAGTTGACTGAAGAGCGCAAGGGCATGGAGGAGTTTCTTCGACAGCACAACCGGGATCTACATCAGACCGCGTGGGTGGGCGGTTTGGTGGTGGCTTGCGCGCTGGAGGTCTTCCTCCCCTCAAGCTCTCAAGCAGAGTCGGAGAAACTGCCTTTGGCTCGATGGTTCAACAACCTTCTTCTTGCCGCGTTAAACCAGGGTATTTTTTTTATTGCTGCGCCGCTTCTGTATGTCTTCTGGACAAGCGTTGATCTAAGCGGACTGTCCATACTCAGACCAGTCACTGGCCTGCATTGGTCTCTAAGTTTCGCGGTGCTGTTTATTGCCCTGGAGGTTGCGCTGTATTGGATGCATCGCGCATTTCACGCGTATCCGGTTTTGTGGCGCTTTCATGCTGTTCATCACGCTGATGTTGATGTCGACTTTTCTACGGCTCACCGGCACCACCCGGGGGAGGCCGTGATCTCATCATTGGTGGTTCTGACGATTTTTCTGGCGCTGAGACCGCCGCTCGAAGCCGTGACAATGTACTTTTGTATGCATTTTGTATGCACGGCCGTTGCCCATTCGAAATGTCGATTGCCTTCTGGTCTTAGCACGTGGCTAAGCCAGTGCATCGTCACGCCAAATTTTCATCGGGCTCATCATTGCTCCGACTTCGACTGCGTGGACAAAAATTTTGGAGCTTTAACACCTTGGTGTGACAAAATTTTTCAAACCGTAGCGCCTCCAGGCTGGCGGGACAACATGGGGTTGCAAGGTATTAAAGATCATCGTCCAGACCGCATTGATCACATGCTCGTGATGCCGTTCGTTTGCTCAAAGAATGACCACTAACTGCCCGAGCAGGGGAAACAGTAGTCGTACAAAGAGAGCCGTCGCTTTGGGTTGAACGCTCAACCCTGCTTTTGCGTGTTCTGCACCATCTTCATGGCTGATCCAATCAGCGCTGACACCTCACTCATGTTGCTCGGAACGATAAGGGTTGTAGTGGCGTCGGCTGCCACTTGGCTGTATGCCTCTACGGCTTTTTCGGCCACCTTCAGTTGCACGGCTTGTTCACCACCCGGCTGTCGGATGGCGGTGGCCACGCGTTCAATGGCTTCGGCAGTCGCCTGGGCAACGGCGCGGATCGATTCGGCCTCGCCGATGGCCTTGTTGATGACGGCCTGCTTTTCACCTTCAGATCGCGCGATGAAGGCCTCGCGCTCGCCAGTCGCAATATTGATCTGTTCTTGGCGGCGCCCCTCGGAGGCCGCGATCAGCGCGCGCTTTTCACGCTCGGCGGTGATCTGGGCCTGCATGGAGCGCAGGATCTCGGCAGGTGGCGTAAGGTCCTTGATTTCGTAACGCAGTACTTTCACGCCCCAGTTCAGCGCGGCCTCGTCAATGGCTTGCACAACCTGCGCGTTGATGATGTCGCGTTCTTCAAAGGTTTTGTCCAGCTCCAGCTTGCCGATCACGGAGCGCAATGACGTTTGAGCCAGTTGCGTGACGGCCATGATGTAGTTGGACGAGCCGTAGCTGGCTCGCATGGGATCAGTGACCTGGAAATACAGGATGCCGTCCACCTGGAGTTGGGTGTTGTCGCGCGTGATGCAGACCTGGCTGGGCACATCCAGCGGGATTTCCTTGAGGCTGTGCTTGTAGGCCACCTTGTCGACGAACGGAATGATGATCTTCAGACCAGGAGCCAAAGTACTGTGGTACTTGCCCAAGCGTTCCACGACCCAGGCGTTTTGCTGGGGAACCTGCTTGACGCCGCGGATGAAGAAAACTACGACGATGACTGCGACGATGATGGCGATGTAGGTTGTGCTGCTCATGAAAAGGCTTTCGATGAAGGGGCGTTTCACATAGGGTCGACCAGTAGGCGGTTGCCCACCAGTTCGGCGACCCGGTGCATCCCGATGGACGGGGTGACGCCGGGGCGGTGGATGGCCGTCCAGTTGGCGCCGCGGTACTTGACTATCGCGGTGCCGTCGGCATTCCAACCCTCGATGAGAATGGCTTCGCCCACGTCCAGGTTCACGCTGCGGTCGGCCCTTGCGGATGGCTCGCCGGGGCGCTGGCGCTTGGCGAAATGCAGGGCCAGCACTGCGCTGGCGCCAACCACGGCTGCCGTCAAGATTTGTGTTGGCATGCCCAGGCCGAGGTGGGCTGCAATGGCGGCAGCGGCCAGGCCCGTCGCCACCATGAGCAGGTAAAAACTGCCGGTGAGCAGTTCGGCTACGACGACCGCCCCCGCGGCGAGCCACCAGATGGTGGATTCCTCCATGATGACCTCCTTGTATCTATGTGTTGTGGTTGTGCTGTTGCTGTATTCAGTGCACCACATTCTGGGTCAAAAGGATGGCAGTTCAAAGGCGCGTCAACGTTATTCCTTACACTTCGCGCCTATTTCGTTTTTTGGCCGGGCAGGGCACGGTTTCACGGAGGCTGCGCATGAAGTTTCGTTTTCCCATCATCATCATCGATGAGGACTATCGTTCCGAGAACACCTCGGGTTTGGGTATCCGCGCCCTGGCGCAGGCCATTGAGGCTGAGGGCTTCGAGGTGGTGGGTGTCACCAGCTATGGCGATCTCTCGCAGTTTGCCCAACAGCAAAGCCGCGCGAGCGCGTTCATCTTGTCCATCGATGACGAAGAATTCACGCTGGGTGAGGGCTTGGACCCCGTGGTGCTGAGCCTGCGCAACTTCATCGGCGAGGTGCGCCGCAAAAATACCGAAGTGCCGATCTACGTGCACGGCGAGACCAAGACCAGCCGCCACCTGCCCAACGACATCCTGCGCGAGCTGCACGGCTTCATCCACATGTTCGAGGACACCCCTGAATTCGTGGCGCGCCACATCATCCGCGAGGCCAAGAGCTACCTGGAGAGCGTACAGCCGCCGTTCTTCAAGGCGCTGCTCGACTACGCCGAAGACGGCTCGTACAGCTGGCACTGCCCTGGCCACTCCGGCGGCGTGGCGTTCCTGAAAAGCCCGGTGGGCCAGATGTACCACCAGTTCTACGGCGAGAACATGCTGCGCGCCGACGTGTGCAACGCAGTGGAAGAACTGGGCCAACTGCTGGACCACAACGGCGCCATCGGCGAGAGCGAGCGCAATGCCGCGCGCATCTTCAATGCCGACCACTGCTTCTTCGTAACCAATGGCACCTCCACATCGAACAAGATGGTGTGGCACCACACCGTGGCCCCGGGCGACGTGGTGGTGGTGGACCGCAACTGCCACAAGTCCATCCTGCACAGCATCATCATGACCGGGGCCATCCCGGTGTTCATGAAGCCCACGCGCAACCACTTCGGCATCATCGGCCCCATCCCGCAAAGCGAGTTCGAGCCCGAGGCGATCCAGGCCAAGATCAAGGCCAACCCACTGCTCAAGGGTGTAGATGCCAAGAAGGTCAAGCCGCGCGTGCTCACGCTGACGCAATCGACCTACGACGGCGTGCTCTACAACACCGAGACCATCAAGGGCATGCTCGATGGCTACGTGGACAACCTGCACTTCGACGAGGCCTGGCTGCCGCACGCCGCCTTCCATCCGTTCTATGGCACCTACCATGCCATGGGCAAGAAGCGCACGCGCCCCAAGCACTCGGTAACCTACGCCACGCAGTCCATTCACAAGCTCTTGGCCGGTATCAGCCAAGCCAGTCATGTGCTGGTGCAGGACTCGCAGACCGCCAAGCTGGACCGCCATCTGTTCAACGAGGCGTACCTGATGCACACCAGCACCAGCCCGCAGTACAGCATCATCGCCAGCTGCGACGTGGCTGCCGCGATGATGGAGCCGCCCGGCGGCACCGCGTTGGTGGAAGAAAGCATCCTGGAGGCGCTGGACTTCCGCCGCGCCATGCGCCAGATCGAGGACG
>JBCNOJ010000146.1:0-10316 GCA_039593925.1 Acidovorax sp. | reverse complement strand
GCTACACGTCCGGGAAGGAATACGCCGAACTCGAATGGCCCATCGACATCCTGATCACGCTGGTGTGGGTGTCGTATGCCATCGTGTTCTTCGGCACCATCGGCACGCGCAAGGTCAAGCACATCTACGTGGCCAACTGGTTCTTCGGCGCGTTCATTTTGGCTGTGGCGCTGCTGCACGTGGTCAACAGCGCGGCCATTCCGGCGGGCTTCATGAAGAGCTACTCGGCCTACGCCGGCGTGCAGGATGCGATGGTGCAGTGGTGGTACGGCCACAATGCCGTAGGCTTCTTCCTCACCGCTGGCTTCCTGGGAATGATGTACTACTTCATCCCCAAACAGGCTGGCCGCCCGGTGTACAGCTACCGTCTGTCCATCGTGCACTTCTGGGCGCTGATCTTCACCTACATGTGGGCCGGCCCCCACCACCTGCACTACACCGCGCTGCCTGACTGGACGCAATCGGTGGGTATGGTGTTCTCGCTGATCCTGCTGGCGCCCAGCTGGGGCGGGATGATCAATGGGATCATGACCCTGTCGGGTGCCTGGCACAAGCTGCGTGATGACCCTATCCTGCGCTTCCTGATCGTATCCCTGTCGTTCTACGGCATGTCCACGTTCGAGGGTCCGATGATGTCCATCAAGACCGTCAACGCCCTGAGCCACTACACCGACTGGACCATCGGCCACGTGCACTCCGGCGCGTTGGGCTGGGTGGGGCTGATCTCCATGGGCTCGCTGTACTACCTGGTGCCCCGCCTGTTCGGCCGCGAAAAGATGCACTCCATCAAGGCGATCGAGCTGCACTTCTGGATGGCCACGATCGGCATCGTGCTGTACATCGCCGCGATGTGGATCGCCGGTGTGATGCAAGGCCTGATGTGGCGCGCCATCAACCCGGACGGCACGCTCACCTACACCTTTGTCGAGAGCGTCAAGGCGACCTATCCCTTCTACGTGATCCGCGTGGCCGGCGGCCTGCTGTACCTGGGCGGCATGGTGGTCATGGCCTGGAACGTGTGGGTGACAGCGATCTCGGGCCGCTCAGTCAAGGTGGCGATTCCTGCCGTCAACGCGGCCCACGCCTGAGCCGAAGGAGATTCACATGTCCAACACCAACAACAATGTTTCGACCGGCTTCTCGCACGAGAAGGTCGAGACCAACAACTTCCTGATGATCGTGCTGATCCTGCTGGTGATCGCCATTGGCGGCCTGGTGGAGATCGTGCCGCTGTTCTTCCAGAAGTCCACCACCGAGGCCGTGAAGGGCGTGGAGCCCTACACCGCCACGCAACTGGTGGGGCGCGACATCTACCTGCGCGAAGGTTGCTACAACTGCCACTCGCAGATGATCCGCCCCTTCCGCGCCGAGACCCTGCGCTACGGCCACTACTCGGTGGCGGGTGAGTTCGTGTACGACCACCCCTTCCAGTGGGGCAGCAAGCGCACCGGCCCCGACCTGCACCGCGTGGGCGGCAAGTACAGCGACGAATGGCACCGCATCCACCTGAACAACCCGCGCGACGTGGTGCCCGAATCGAACATGCCCGCCTATCCGTGGCTTGAGAAGACTGCCGTCGACCCCGCCAGTGTTGCCCCACGCATGAAGGCCCTGCGCACCGTGGGCGTGCCTTACACCGACGAGCAGATCGCTGCATCTGCCAACGATGTCAAGGGCAAGACCGAGCTGGACGCGCTCATTGCCTACCTGCAGATCATGGGCCGCGCGCTCAAGTAAGGAGATTGGTCATGGACATCACCACCATGCGCATCGTTGCCACGCTGGCATCGATGGTCTGCTTCATTGGCATCTGGGTCTGGGCCTATCTGGGCCGCAACAAGGACCGGTTCGAGGAGGCAGCCCAGCTGCCCTTTGAGCAGGAATGACGCACACCACCAGAACGAGAATTTCCCATGAGTGACTTCACCAGCAATTTCTGGTCGGTCTTTGTGACCACGCTGACCCTGGTCGGCATCATCGGCTGCGGTGTTCTGCTTTGGATGGCAGGCCGCAAGAAGGTAGTGGCCACGTCCGACAACACCACCGGCCACGTCTGGGACGAAGACCTGGTCGAGATGAACAACCCCCTGCCGCGCTGGTGGGTGTGGCTGTTCGTCATCACCATCGTCTTTGGCCTGGGCTATCTTGCCGCTTATCCCGGCCTGGGCAGCTTCACCGGCAAGCTGAACTGGACACAGAAGAGCGAGTACGACGCCGAAATCGCCAAGGCCAAGACCGAGCTGGAGCCGCTGTATGCGCGCTTCGCCTCGATGAAGCCTGAGGACATCGCGGCAGACCCGCAGGCCCAGGCCATTGGCGAGCGCCTGTTCATGAACAACTGCGCCCAGTGCCACGGCTCCGACGCGCGCGGCAGCAAGGGCTTTCCCAACCTCACGGACAACGACTGGCTGCATGGCGGCACGCCCGAGAAGATCCGCGAAACGTTGCAAAAGGGCCGCATCGGCAACATGCCACCCATGGCTGCGGCCGTGGGTTCGGCAGAAGATGTGCGCAACCTGTCGCACTACGTGCTGAGTCTTTCGGGCAGCCCGCACGACTCGTTGCGCGCATCGCTGGGCAAGTCCAAGTTCGGTGCCTGCGCCGCCTGCCACGGCATGGACGGCAAGGGCAACCAGGCCCTGGGCGCCCCCAACCTGACCGACGACATCTGGCTGCATGGATGGGGTGAGGCCGCCATCACCGCCATGATCAACAACGGCAAGGTCAACGAAATGCCGGCGCAGGCCGAGAAGCTGACCGAAGCACAGATTGGCGTGCTGGCCTCCTATGTGTGGGGCTTGTCCAACGGCAAGCAGGCCGCCGCGCGCTGAACGGCGCAGCAGAGCCTGCAGCCCAGGACCGCGAACTGCCGCAGTCCTGGGTGGATTGATAGTTAAAGCGCAGCCAAACAAAGCGACACCACCATGAAGCCCCCCAGCGAGCCCGCTCGCAAGGTCATTCCGATAGCACCGGTCGCCGCCGATGCCTCCTCTCAGGGAGAAATCGTTTCTCTGTACGAGGCGCAAAAAAAGATTTACCCGCGCTCCATCAGTGGGCTGTTTGCGCGCTGGCGTTGGGGCATGGTGTTTCTCACGCAACTGGTGTTCTACGGATTGCCGTGGCTCGAATGGGGTCAGCGCCAGATGGTGCTGTTCGACCTGGGCGCACGGCGCTTCTACATCTTTGGCCTGGTCCTGTACCCGCAGGATTTCATCTACCTCACCGGGCTGCTCATCATCTCGGCGCTGTCGCTGTTTCTGTTCACGGCGGTGGCCGGGCGGCTATGGTGCGGGTTCACCTGCCCGCAGACGGTCTACACCGAAATCTTCATGTGGATCGAGCACAAGGTCGAGGGTGACCGCAGTGCGCGGCTGCGGCTGGACAAGGGGCCCTGGACGTTTGAGAAAGTCCGCAAAAAATTCTTCAAGCAAGTGCTGTGGCTGGCCGTGGCCGGCTGGACGGGCTTCACCTTTGTGGGTTACTTCGTCCCCATCCGTGAACTTGGTGGCGAGTTGCTGGCGCTGCAGGGCAGCTGGCAGATTTTCTGGGTGCTGTTCTACGGTTTTGCCACGTATGGCAATGCGGGCTACATGCGCGAGCAGGTGTGCAAGTACATGTGCCCTTACGCGCGCTTCCAAAGCGCAATGTTCGACAAGGACACGCTCATCGTCACCTACGACCGCGAACGCGGCGAAACACGCGGCCCGCGCAAGAAGGGCGTGGACTACAAGGCCGAAGGGCTGGGCGATTGCATCGACTGCTCCCTGTGCGTGCAGGTCTGCCCCGTGGGCATCGACATCCGCAATGGCCTGCAATACGAATGCATCGGCTGCGGGCTGTGTGTGGATGCCTGCGATACGGTGATGGACAAGATGCAGTACCCGCGGGGCCTTATCCGCTTTTCCACGCAAAACGGCGTGGCCAACCACTGGAGCCGGTCACAGATGCTGCGCCGGGTGTTGCGCCCCCGAGTTCTAATCTACACGGGTGTGCTGACGCTTCTGTGCCTGGCCATGCTGGCCAGCCTTGTTACGCGCACGCCACTGAAGGTGGATGTGGTGCGTGACCGCGCAGCGCTTTCGCGCATCGTGGCAGGAGGCAAGCTGGAGAACATATACCGCCTGCAGATCATGAACGCCACGGAAGGCCCACAGCGCTACCGCATCACTGCACGCGGTTTGGACGGCCTGGAGGTGGCGTCCGAGGCCGAAGTGGACATTGCCGCCGCCGAGTCGCGCTGGGTGGCCGTGCGCCTGCAGATTCCCTATGGATCGGCCGCGTCAGGGTCGCACCCGGTGCAGTTTGACGTGCAAGCGTTGGGCGCTGCAGCCCATGTGAGTGAGAAGTCCGTTTTTCTGGTGCCGCGCTGAGCGCACCCATCGTGATTGATGATCAGATTGAAGGAGTATGAGCATGCCATCAACCCCCGCCCTTGAAACGCCCTCGGCCCCATGGTGGAAGTTCGGCCACGTGTGGCTCGTGATCGCTGGCCCGGCGATTGTGATCGTGGCCGGTTTCGTGACGCTGTGGCTGGCGGTGTCGCGGCCCGACCCGGTGGTGGCCGAGGACTATTACCGCCAGGGCATCGAAATCAACAAGACGCTGGAAGCGCCTGAAAAGAGCCTGGCCCCCGCCATGAAGGGCCGCAACCATGCGGCAACGCCGGTGCAAGACCAGCCGCGCTGATCACTCAGCCGCCAAACCTGCCACCCCACCCCTGGGACGCCAGCATGCGCTGGAGCCCGCTTACGGAGACAACAACGATGTGGACGCAACGCCTGATGTGGATCGCATGGCCCGCCTTCCTGATGGCGGGGGTGCTGGAGATGCTGGTCTTCGCCATGGTGGACCCGCAAGACCTGCACTGGTTCGGGCAGCCACTGGCGCTGTCGCGCCAGGGGGTCTACACCTTGGCATTTTTTGTGTTCTGGGGTGTGACGGCAGCGGCGGGCGCTTTGACCACGCTGTTGTCCATGTCGCCGTTCGAGGTCAACCGCTGCCCGGTGCCTGATGGTGAGCGGCCGGACGATTGCCGCAAAAACGGAAACGCCTGCTCGTAAGCCCCACAGCCACACGGCGATGCGGATGGCCTCCGCAGACATTCAGCGCCTGTGGAAGCGCTGGGGCCAAACGCAGTGAATCAGTGCCGATCGCTGTTTAATGGCACGCCTGCTGGCTGTTCACGATGCGTTTGAGCGCATCGGTATCGAGGATGCGCACATGGCGCTGCTTGACCTCAACGATGCCTTCTTCCACAAATTTGGAGAAGGTGCGGCTCACCGTTTCAAGCTTCAGCCCCAGGTAGCTGCCGATTTCTTCGCGCGTCATGCGCAGCACCAGTTCTGACTGCGAGAAGCCCCGCGCGTGCAGGCGCTGCACCAGATTGAGCAGGAAGGCCGCGAGGCGTTCTTCGGCGCGCATGCTGCCCAGCAGCAGCATCACGCCGTGCTCGCGCACGATCTCGCGGCTCATGATCTTGTGCACATGGTGCTGCAGCGCAGTCACTTCGCGCGAGAGCTCTTCGATACGGTCGAACGGCATTACGCACACTTCGGCGTCTTCGAGTGCCACCGCATCGCAGGTATGGTGATCGTTCACGATGCCGTCCAGGCCAATGATTTCGCCCGCCATCTGAAAACCCGTCACCTGGTCGCGGCCGTCTTCGGTGGCTACGCAGGTCTTGAAGAAGCCGGTGCGAATGGCATACAGCGAAGTGAAGTTTTCACCATTGCGAAACAGCGTGCCGCCCCGCTTGACCTTGCGGCGCACCGCCACCACTTCATCAATCCGCTGCAACTGCTCGTCGTTCAGGCCGACGGGCATGCACAGCTCGCGCAGGTTGCAGTTGGAGCAGGCGACTTTGATGGTGAGAGGATTCATGGACGCGTGATCTGGTTGGGTTTCTCGAGCATCTCGCTGGCGGCACGCTGTGCGAGAGCGCTGGGTGCAGCAGATAGCGAATGACATGCATCAAATTGTCGCCGCAGGGGCAGGTGCATAACTTGACATGGGTCAAGGACGCAGGAGGTAGCCTACGGCACAGTCATGGTGTACGCAAGGATAACTCCCCATGACTGCTGTTTCGCCTGAACTTTTGCGCCGTTTTGACGTGCCAGGGCCCCGCTATACGTCCTACCCCACGGCCGACCGGTTTGTGGAGGCCTTTGGCCAGGATGACTATGTGCTTGCGCTGGAGCAACGCCGCGTGGGCACCACGGGCAAGGCCCTGCCGCTGTCTCTGTATGTGCACATTCCGTTTTGCGAGTCGCTGTGTTACTACTGCGCCTGCAACAAGATCATCACCAAACACCATGACCGTGCCGAGGTCTATCTGCGCTACCTGAGCCGCGAGATTGACCTGCACACCGCGCACTGCGGCGTCGGGCAGGTGGTGAGCCAATTGCACCTCGGGGGCGGCACGCCCACATTCCTGTCCGATGCCGGGTTGCGTGAGCTGATGGCCATGCTGCAGCGCAGCTTCACGCTGGCCCCGGGCGGCGAATATTCCATCGAGGTGGACCCGCGCACCGTCACGCCCGAGCGCCTGAAGTTGCTGGCCGAACTGGGTTTCAACCGCCTGAGTTTTGGCGTGCAGGATTTTGATGCCGAGGTGCAGAAAGCCGTGCACCGCGTACAGCCTGCCGAACAGGTATTCGCATTGGTCGAGGCCGCGCGTGCCATCGGTTTCGAATCGATCAACATGGATCTGATCTACGGCCTGCCGCGCCAGACACCGGAATCGTTCGATCGGACGCTGGCCCAGGTGGCGCGGTTGCGGCCCGACCGCATTGCGCTGTATGCCTATGCGCATCTGCCCGAACGCTTCAAGCCGCAGCGGCGCATCGTGTCTGCCGAGCTGCCCGCAGCATCTGCCAAGGTGTCTATGCTGTCCCGCTCGCTGGACGCATTCATGGAGGCGGGGTACGTGTATGTGGGCATGGACCACTTTGCGTTGCCCACCGATGCGCTGGCAGTGGCCAAGCGCCAGGGGCGCTTGCACCGAAACTTCCAGGGCTACAGCACGCAGCCCGACTGTGACTTGATCGGCCTGGGGGTTTCGGCCATCGGCCGAGTGGGCGCTAGCTACAGCCAGAACGCCAAGACGCTGGACGAGTACTACGACTTTCTGGACCAGGGGCGCCTGCCCGTGGTGCGTGGGCTGGCGCTCACGCGGGACGACCTGGTGCGGCGTGCGGCCATCATGGCGCTGATGTGCCAGGGCGAGCTGTTGTTCGAACCCATGGAACAAGCCTGGCTCATCGATTTTCGCCAATACTTTTCGACAGAGCTGGCGCAACTGGAGGCCATGGCCGAGCAGGGCTTGGTGCAACTAAAGCCCGACGGCATTCAAGTCACCGCGATGGGGTGGTTTTTTGTGCGCGGCATTGCCATGGCGTTTGACCGCTACCTGCAGGCCGACCGCAACCGCGCCCGGTTTTCGCGCATCATCTGAGTAGCCCAATGGTGTTTGCTCCATAAAAGATAGCGGCTTGCGTTTGATGAGCAAGGGTTTCAACCAGTTTTTGTTTGAAGCCCAATGCCAGCAAGCGCCAAGCGCTATTGTTTTTGACTAAACCCTCGCCCACAACGCATCTCGACCATGCTTGTCACTCTTGCCTCCACCGCGCTGCTCATGGGGTTAGCGGGTGGCTCCCATTGCCTGGCGATGTGCGCGGCACCCTGTGGCGCGATCACCGGGCAGGGTGGCGCGGCGCCGTCGCTGGGTGCGGAGGCGGTGGCCGCGAATGTGGGAGCGGCGCAGCGAGTGCAGCCGATCCAATGGCGTCCAAGAGGTGGCGTCGTGCGCCGGTCGGTGGCTTTTCACATTGGGCGCCTGGCCGGGTATGCCGCGGCTGGCGCCCTGGCCGCGCTGGCCATGGACAGCCTGGCTTGGCTCACACAACAGACCACGGCGCTGCGCCCCGCATGGACCATGATGCACGTGGCTGTGATGGCGTGGGGCCTGATGATGCTGGTGCAATCCCGCCAGCCGCAGTGGGTGGAGCAGGCTGGGCGGGCGGTATGGGCGCGTGTGCGGCCCTGGGTGAGCGCTCCGGCCGGGGTGCTTGCCGCAGGATTTCTGTGGGCCCTCATGCCCTGCGGGCTGTTGTACTCAGCCCTCATGGTGGCGGCGCTCAGCGGTGGGCCGGCACAAGGTGCGCTCACCATGGCCCTCTTCGGCGCAGGCAGTGGGTTGTGGCTGGTGGGCGGGCCCTGGCTGTGGGCCTGCGTGCGAGGCCGCTTGAATGCGGCGCGCGCTGAATGGGGCACGCGTGTGGCGGGTGGCATGCTTTGCGCTGTGGCGGCCTGGGCGCTGTGGATGGACCTGGTTTACAAACCGTCGCTCTGGTGCCGGTAGCGCTGTTGCGGGTGCGAGACGCCGTAGGTGCTTGCCCTGACCGGCGCCAATGCGGCAGGCGCTGAAAATGTCACGCCACTGTTGCCTTGCCGCCGCGGTGCCACGGGGCGGTCGCCAGACCGTCGTTACAAGTGGGGATAATCTGTGTAACCATCGGTGGCATTGACGTCCCCATGTTACGCGTACCTTTGAAGTGAACTCCTCCATCCTCATCGACATCAGCCAGCTGCGTGTCGGCATGTACATCCAGCTCGACGTGGGTTGGCTGCACCACCCGTTTCCGGTGAGCAGCTTCAGGGTGGCATCGGTAGAGCAGATTGCCACGTTGCGGGAACTGGGGCTGACCGAGGTGCGCTACGTTCCCAAGAAAAGCGACCCTGACCTGAAAGAGCTGGTGCCCGCCGCCTGGAGCGTGCCGGAAATGGCGGCGCCATCCGCCAGCGCGCTGGAGCCGGCCACCGGCGCCGCCGCCGCAGCGGTAGACCACGAAGCCATTCGCCGCCGCGCCCTGCTGGACGCACAGAACCGCGCTCTCGCCGCCTGCAACCAGCGTTTCACCGAGGCCACGCGGCAGTATCAGGCGCTGGAGCGTTCGGTGTCTGAGCACCCTGACCAGGCGCGCCTCAAGGGTGACGCTCTGGTGTCCGGCTGTGTCTCAGAGCTGTTGGAGAACGGCGATTCGGTCATCCGCCTCCTGTCTGAAGGTGTGGGTGAGCGCAACGGCCTGCATCCCATCAACGTGATGGTGATTTCCCTGCTGCTGGGTCGCTCACTGGGCATGAAAAGCGAGGAGTTGCACCACCTGGGCGTGGCTGCGCTGGTGCACGACCTGGGCAAGCTCAAGCTGCCGCCCAACCTGCGGCAGCCCACGCCGTCAATGATTCCCATGGAGCGCAACCGCTATGAAACCCATGTGGGTGAATCGGTGGCGTTTGCCATGCGCATGGGCCTGTCCGAGCCAGTCGTCAATGCCATTGCGCAGCACCATGAAATGGCCGACGGCAGCGGGTTTCCGCTTCGGTTGACGGGCGCCGCGCTGGGCCGCACCAGCCAGGTGCTGGCACTGGTCAACCGCTACGACCGCATGTGCAACCCGGCCATCGGCGTGGACGCGCTGACGCCGCACGAGGCCCTGTCTGTCATTTTTGCGCAGCTCAAGCCCAAGTTCGATTCGGTGGTGCTCGGCGCCTTCATCCGCATGATGGGTGTCTACCCGCCGGGCTCCATCGTGCAGCTGGTCAACGACCGCTACGCCATCGTCGCCTCGGTCAATTCCTCGCGGCCACTTCGGCCCAAGGTCATCGTGCACGACTCGCGCGTGCCCAAAGACGAGGCGCCCATCCTGGACCTGGAAACCGTGCCCGAGCTAGGAATCCGCCGCAGTCTCAAGCCCGCGCAGCTGCCGCGCGACGCGCTGGAATACCTCTCGCCGCGGCAGCGCATCTGCTATTTCTTCGAACGCGCGGTCACGCCTGGCCCTGACGAGGCGGGTGCGTGAGCCATCTGCAAGCCCCTGCGTGGTTGGACGGGCTGCTCGAAGCCGTGTGGCTGGTCGATGAATGCAGTCTGCTGATCTTGCACGCCAATCAGGCTGCGCTGCGCCTGGCGGGCCAGCCGCTGGGCGACATGGTGGGGCAGTCGGTGCTTCAGCTGGCGGCCACGCCGCAAGACCAGGCGTTCTGGGGCGAGCCCGCCGATGTCGTGGCTACTGGCATTCATTCGCACACCAGCCTGTTGCGGGCCGATGGCGCATTGGTGCCTGTTGAGCGGCGTGTAACACGCGTTCTGAGGGCCGCAGAGGAGGGCGGTGGCACCTGTTTCATGGTGACCATGCTCGACCGCAGCACCCAGGAGGCCACCGAACGCGAGCTGGAAACCCTGCTCTCCGAACTGCGCGCCACGCTGGATTCCGCAGCCGACGGCATGCTGGTGTGCGGTCTTGACGGCCAGGTGCGAG
>JBCNOJ010000145.1:0-10372 GCA_039593925.1 Acidovorax sp. | reverse complement strand
GGCACCTGCACGTCGTTGAAGAACAGCTCGGAGGTGTCCTGCGCCTTCATGCCCATCTTCTTGAGGCGCTGGCCTTTTTCAAACCCGGGCATGCCGCGCTCCACCAGCAACAGGCTGGTGCCCTTGGCGCCTGCGGCCGGGTCTGTCTTGGCGACCACGATCACCAGGTCGGCATGCCAGCCGTTGGTGATGAAGGTCTTGCTGCCATTCAGAACGTAGTGGCTGCCGTCCGCACTCTTGATGGCCGTGGTCTTGATGCCCTGCAGGTCGCTGCCCGCAGCGGGCTCGCTCATGGCGATGGCGCCCACCATGGCGCCGCTGGCCATCTGGGGCAGGTACTTCTGTTTCTGGGCCTCGGTGCCGTAGTGCAGGATGTACGGCGCCACGATCTCGCTGTGCAGCCCAAAGCCTATGCCGGTGGTGCCCGCGCACGCCAGCTCTTCCATCTGCGCCACCGAGTACAGCTTGTCGGCTCCGGCGCCGCCGTATTCCTCGGGCAGGCTCATGCACAGAAAGCCGTTGGCGCCGGCCTGACTCCACACCTCGCGCGCCACGTAGCCCTGGTCTTCCCAGTCGGCGTGGTGGGGCGCTACCTCTTTGTCGATGAAGCGGCGAAAGCTGTCGGCAAAGGCCAGGTGGTCGGGCTGGAAGAGGGTGCGTTCGATCATGGGCTGCTCGCTTGATTTATGCCAAGTTACTGCTTGGTTAAATTAATTTTGCCACCGACTGCGTGCAAGCGCATCCCCTGAAACGCAAAAGCCGCCCGAAGGCGGCTTGGAGACTGTCAGCAATGTCTTGCTAGGTTGCCGGTACAGCTTGGTGCTGGCGCCGGAGGCTCAGGGCCTCACATATTCCGACACCACTTTCCACTTACCGTCCTGAATCTGCGACAGGCGAGACGTGTTGCTGCCCAGGCGCTTTTGCGGGCCAAAGGTCATCTCGTCGCTGCCGAACATGTCGGGCGGGATCACCATGGTGTCCATGGCCTTGATGAAGCTTTCGGTGCTCAGGTTGGGCCCTGCCTTTTGCGCGGCCTTGATGAACGCGTCCACCGCTCCATAGCCATACACCGAGAACACCGTGGGGTCTTCGTTGAACTTGGTCTTGTACTTGTTGGCCCAGAAGCGGATAGGCTGGCTGGCCTCGTCAAGGTAGGGGTGCTGCACCGTCATGGCGGCGTACAGGCCATCCATGGGCTTGCCGCCCAGCTTGTGGATCAGGTCGGTGTAGGCGGCGCTGGAGCCCAGGAAGGTAGGGTTGAAGCCCGTCTTGCGTGCTTCGCCAATGGTGCCGATGGTCTCTCGGATGATGGTGCCCAGCACCACGAGGTCGCAGCCTGCGGACTTCATCTTGGCCACTTGCGACGAAAAGTCGGTAGCGCCGCGCTTGTACGAGGTTCTTTCGGCGTAGTCAGTGCCCATGGCCTTGAGGGCCGCTTCACCGCCGCGCATCACTTCCAGCCCAAACTCGTCGTCCTGGTAGATGGTGCAGATTTTCTTGGCGTCCTTTTCTTTGGCCAGCTTGGGCAAGGACAGGCGGATCTGGTCGTAGTAAGTGGAGGCGAACGAGTACTTGAGCTTGTGGAAGGGCTCGTACATTTCGCGCGCAGCCGTCACGGGGTAGAAATTGATCACGTTCTTGCTGAACTGCACGGGCATGGCGGCCAAGTTCTGCGCGGTGCCGATGTGCGCCACCATCATGAAGATCTTGTCCTGGTTCACCAGCTTCTGGGCCGCGAGCACGGCCTTCTTGGGGTCGTAGCCCGAGTCCTCGACCTTCAGATCGAGCTTACGGCCATTGACGCCACCCTGCTCGTTGGCCTCGTCCACACGCAGCATCATGCCCAGGCGCACCTGCTTGCCAAAGCCCGCCAGTGGCCCGGACAGATCCTGAATGGAGCCCAGCGTGATGGTGTCCTTGCTCACGCCCTGGCTGGGCTGCGCTTGCGCGGAGGCGCCGGCCATGGCCATGAGGGCCAGCGCGGCGATGTGATGAAACTTCATGGCACGTCTCCTTCGGTTGGATCGAAACAAAAACGATCGCTCGTTATAGAACGATGCCCGGGGTGGGGCACCAGCACTTTCCCTATCCTGATGGGCGTGGTCAGCCGTTGCCTGACGCGCGCGACTACCGGTACATCGCCTCGATCTGGGCCGCGTACTTCTGCTGAACCAGCTTGCGCTTGAGTTTCATGGTGGGCGTCAGCTCTTCGTCTTCGGCCGTGAGCTGGGTGTCAAGCAGGAAGAACTTCTTGATCTGCTCCACGCGGGCGAATTTGGCGTTCACGCGGTCGATCTCGGACTGGATCAGCTCCTGCACCTCGCGCGTGCGGGTCAGGCTGGCGTAGTTGGAGAACGGCACGTCGTGGTCCTGCGCGTACTTTTCCACGTTCTCCTGGTCGATCATGATGATGACCGTGAGGTAGGGCAGCTTGTCGCCGATGACCACGGCATCGGTGATGTAGGGGCTGAACTTGAGTTCGTTCTCCAGCTCGCTGGGCGTGATGTTCTTGCCGCCCGCCGTGATGATGATGTCCTTCATGCGGTCTGTGATGCGCAGGTAGCCGTCGGCGTCGATCAGGCCCACGTCGCCCGTGTGCAGCCAGCCCTCCGGGTCGATGGTTTCGGCCGTCTTTTCGGGAAGGTTGAGGTAGCCCTTGAACACGTTGGGCCCGCGCACCAGGATCTCGCCCGTGGTGGGGTCGATGCGCACCTCGTTGTAGCTCGCGGCCGGGCCAATCGAGCCGGGCTTGATGCGGTTGGCGGGCACACCAGTGGCGGCACCACAGGTTTCGGTCATGCCCCACACTTCCAGCATGGGCACGCCCAGCGCCAGATACCACTTCACCAGTTCGGGCGAGATGGGCGCGGCGCCGGTGACGAGGAAGCGCGCGCGGTGGATGCCGATGAGCTTGCGCACGTTGTTCAATGCCAGAAAGCGCGCCACCATGAACTGCGCTTTGAGCAGGCCACCCACAGGCTGCCCCGCCAGCACCAGGTCGGCAATCCGCGTGCCCACGCCGATGGACCAGGCATATGCCGCCTGCTGCAGCCGCGTGGATTCCTTGAGTGCAATCATCACGCCCGAGTAGAACTTCTCCCACACGCGCGGCACGGCGGTGAAAACGGTCGGTGCGATCTCGCGCACGTTCTCCGGCACTGTGTCGGGGTTCTCCACAAAGTTCAGGCGCGATCCGGTGTAGAGCGAAAAGTACTCGCCGCCCATGCGCTCGGCAATGTGGCACAGGGGCAGGAAGCACATGGCCTCGTCATCTTCGTTGCGCGATATCAGCGTGTTGTAGCCGCGCACGGTGTACACCAGCGCGGCATGCGTGTGCATGGCGCCCTTGGGCTTGCCGGTGGTGCCCGAGGTGTAGACCAGAATGGCCACATCCTCAGGCTGGCAGGCCTGCACGCGGCGCATGAGGGCGTCGGGGTTCTGCTGGTTCCAGGCGCGGCCCATCTCGCGCAGCGCGTCCAGGCTCAGCACATCGGGGGCGCTCAGGCCGCGCAACCCTTCCATGTCAAACACGACGATCTTGCGCAAGCGGGGCAACTGGCTGCGCACCTCCAGCGTCTTGTCGAGCTGCTCGTCGTCCTCCACAAACAAAATGGTGGTGGCGGAGTCTTCGCTGAGGTAGTGCACCTGAGATGCCGCATCGGTGGGGTAGATGCCATTGGCAATGCCGCCGCAGCTGAGCACCGCCAGATCGGCCAGCACCCATTCGATGTTGGTGTTCGAGAGGATGGAGGCGCAGTCGCCCCGCGCGAATCCCATCGACATCAGGCCGCCCGCGATCTCGCGCACCGCCTCGGCCGTCTGGTCCCAGGTCCAGCTTCTCCAGATGCCCAGCTCTTTCTGGCGCATCCACACGCGGGGGCCGCGTTCGGCCACGGCGTTCCAGAACATGGCGGAGATGGTGCTGCCGGCCAGCACGTCGGTGCCGGCGGGCTGGATGTGATCGAGGTCCCAAAGATTCGACATGTCAGTGGTCCACTCCGCATTGCTGCATTGGCAGCGCATGAAGTTGGCAGGGCCGAAGCCAGCGTCCCCGCGCAAGGGCCGCCAATCCGCGCATGCGGCGCTTCGCTTGCGTGCGCTGGGGGCGTCCCCCTCCCGACTCGCGCAGCGAGACGAGAGAGGGGGATGGCGCGAAGCGACTCAGGGGGTGCTTCATCTCATCTCCAGGTTTTCTTTTTCTTCCAGCGCCGCTCGCCCCGCACGCCTTCGTCCTTCATGCCGAGGTAGAACTCCTTGATGTCGTCCTTCTCGCGCAGGCGCTCGCAGCTGTCTTCCATCACGATGCGGCCGTTCTCCAACACATAGCCATAGTCCGATGCGTTGAGCGCCATGTTGGCGTTCTGCTCGACGAGCAAGATGGTGGTGCCGCGCTCGCGGTTGATGCGCACGACGATCTCGAAGATCTCCTTCGTGAGCTTCGGACTTAGGCCCAGGCTGGGCTCATCCAGCAGGATGAGTTCGGGGTTGGCCATGAGCGCGCGCGAGATGGCCAGCATCTGCTGTTGGCCGCCCGAGAGCAGGCCCGCATCCTGCGCGGCGCGCTCCTTCAGGATGGGGAAGTAGCCGAACACCGTTTCGATGTCGCGCGCCACCGCATCCTTGTCGCCGCGGGTGTAGGCGCCCATGAGCAGGTTGTCGCGCACCGATAGCAGGGGGAAAACTTCACGCCCCTCGGGCACATGCATCAGGCCTCGGCGCACGATAGCGGCGGGGTCGTTGGCGGTGATGTCGGTGCCCTGGAACTCGATGGAGCCTTTGCGCGGGTCGATGATGCCGCTTATGGTCTTGAGGATGGTGGTCTTGCCCGCGCCGTTGCTGCCCAGCACGGCCGCTATCTCGCCACGTTGCACCTGCAGGCTCACGCCGCGGATGGCTTTGATCGGACCGTAGGCGCTCTCCACGTTCTGCAGGCGCAGCAGGGGCTGGTCAGCTGCTGCAGCAACTTGTGTGCTGGTGGCGGCAAGCACGGCGCTCATGCCCGAACTCCCATGTGAGACCCCGCCGGGCGCCGCAGGTTGCTCACATCATCGATGGTGCCCAGATAAGCCTCAATCACCCCAGGATGCGTTTGCACTTCGCGTGGCGTGCCCATGGCCACGACTTCGCCCTGGTTCATGGCCAACACGCGGTCGGACACCTTGGAAACCAGCGACATGTCGTGCTCCACCATCAGCACCGTGATGCCCAGCTCGTGCTGTATGTCCTGGATCCAGAAGGCCATGTCGTCCGTCTCCTCCACGTTCAGGCCCGAAGAGGGCTCGTCGAGCAGCAGCAGTTGCGGCTCGGTGCACAGCGCACGCGCCAGTTCCACCACCTTGCGCACGCCGTAGGGCAAGCCTGCCACCATGGTGTCGCGGTAGTGCTGCAGGTCAAGAAACTCGATGATCTGCTCGGCTTTCTCGCGCGCCAGGATCTCGCCCTCGCGCACCTTGCGCGTGAAGAACATCTCTGCCCACAGGCTGCTGTGCTGCCGCGTATGGCGGCCGATCAGCAGGTTGTGCAGCACGCTCGCGTGCTCAAACAGTTCGATGTTCTGGAAGGTCCGCGCAATGCCCAGGCCCGCCACCTTGTGCGGCGGCTGGTCGGTGAGCGGCAGCATGGCGCCGCCGGCCCCCGCATAGGCGATGGTGCCGGTGGTGGGCGTGTAGATGCGGCTGATGAGGTTGAATACCGTGGTCTTGCCCGCGCCGTTGGGGCCGATGAGGGTGAACACCTCGCCGCGCCGCACGTCAAAGCTCACGTTGTTGACGGCCAGCACGCCGCCAAAGCGCACGCTGAGGTTCTGGGCGCTAAGAAGCACATCAGCGGTGTTCATGGGCAAAGCAGCGTTGGTCATTCACTGTTCCATCGGATGAGTGCTCGGCCGTTGAAACCGGCGTGCCCTGAGCCAGTGCCCCCGCGCAAGGGCCGCCCCGCCGCGCTGGGGGCGTCCTCCTCCCGACTCGCGCAGCGAGTCGAGAGAGGGGGAAGGCGCGAAGCGACTCAGGGGGGGGGTCATTTCAACCTGTCGGATTTCTGGAAGGACTTCTGCCGCTTGAACATGCCCTTGCGGTAGAACGGGAACATCTGCAACCAGGTGCGCACCTTCAGCCAGCGGCCATACAGTCCCATGGGCTCGAACAGCACGAAGGCGATCAGCACTGCGCCGTACACCACGGCCTGCAAGCCTGGCGCCTGGCCGATGGCAGCGGGCAGAAAGTCCTTGCTCAGTGAGATGAGTTGGGGCATCGAGATCAGGAAGATCGCGCCCAGGAACGCACCGTGCACCGAGCCCAGCCCGCCGATCACGATCATCAGCAGCAGGTCGATGGACTGCAGGATGTTGAATTGGTCGGGGGAGATGAACTGCAGCTTGTGCGCATACAGCGCGCCACCGATGCCCGCCAGCGCGGCCGACAGCGAGAACGACAGCGTCTTATAGCGCGCCAGGTGGATGCCCATGCTCTGCGCCGAGATCTCCGAATCGCGGATGGCCACGAACGCCCGGCCGGTGGGCGAGCGCAGCAGGTTAAGGATGGCCAGCGTGCAGACCACCGTGATGACGAGGCACAGGAAATAGAACGACTCGGTGGTCTCGAACGCATAGCCACCGATCTGCGGCGGCACGAGGTGCTTGCCGGAGTTGCCGCCCGTTACCGACTCCCAGCGCGCGAAAACTTCTTCAACGATGAAGCCGAATGACAGCGTGGCCATGCCGAGGTAGATGCCCTTCACGCGCAGCGCGGGCAACCCCACCACCACACCCACAGCGGCCGACAACCCCGCCGCGCAGGCCAGCGACAGCGCAAACGGCCAGCCCATGCCCGTGAGCACGGCCTGCGTATACGCCCCCACGCCCAGAAACGCTGCATGCCCCAGCGAGAACAAGCCGGTGAAGCCGGCCAACAGCATCAGCCCCAGGCCCACGATGGCGTAGATGAGCACGAAGGTGAGCTGCGCCAGCCAGTATTCGGGTGCCACCCATGGCGCGGCGACGAGGGCCAGGCACAGCAGGCTGTACCAGAACACATGGCCGCCATGCTTGGCGAGGCGAATATCTTGTTCGTACGAGGTCTTGAAAAGAAAGCGCATGGGTCAGACTTTCTTTCTCAGCTTTTCGCCGAAGAGGCCATTGGGTTTGACCATCAGCATGATCAACACCACGATGTAGGCGGCCGTGTCTTTGAAGCCGTCGGGCAGATAAAAACCCGAGAGTGATTCGACGATGCCAATCGCGAGCCCGCCCACGATGGCACCGGGCAGGCTGCCGAAGCCGCCCACCACCGCCGCCGGGAACGCCTTGAGCCCGATGAAACCCATGTTGGCATGCACGAACGTGATGGGTGCCAGCAGCAACCCCGCCACGGCCGCCACCACTGCAGCCAACCCCCAAGCCAGGCCGTTGAGCCGCTGCACGGGAATGCCCATGTAGTACGCCGCCAACTGGTTCTGCGATGCCGCCTGCATGGCAATGCCCAGCTTGCTGTAACGGAACATCGCAAAAAGCAGCAGGCACAGGATGCCTGTGGCGCCGATCACCACAAGCTGTTCGGCACTGACGACCAGTTCGCCCAAGCGCAGGGACTGGTCCTTGTAGGGCACAGGCAAAGTGTGCGTGTCGGTGCCGATGTTGGGGATCATCGTCACCAGCCCGCGCAGCACGTAGCCGATGCCGATGGTGAGCATGACGATGGAGAACGCGGGTTGGCCAAGGATGGGGCGGATGACAGCGCGCTCCAGCACCACACCGAAAAGCCCCATGGCCAGAATGCTGGCGAGCACCGCCACCCAGAAGGGAAAGCCCAGCACCGTCATGAGCGCCAGCCCGCAAAACGCGCCAAGCATCATGAGCTCACCCTGCGCAAAGCTCACCGTTTCGGTGGCCTTGTAGATGAGCACGAAGCCAAGCGCGATGAGCCCGTAGATGCAGCCCTGAGAGACACCGCTGATCAACAGTTGCACAAATTGCACCCTGGCTCTCCAGAAGATTTTTACAAAGCGATTGCTTTGCATAAATAATGCTGCCTGCGACTGCTGCGGTCCGCACTCGGGGCTAACCCTGATGGGACGGGCGCACAAGCCGCGGCGGATGTTGACGCAGTGCTGCACCCTGCGCAATAGGAGTAACGTCGGGTGCGCAAGCACGGGGCCAAAGGAGAGCCGAATGCCCGTTGAAGTCGAAACGCAAGACCGTGTCACGCTGGTGACACTGCGCAGGCCGGACGTCCGCAACGCGGTGGATGCGTCCACCGCGCAGGCTTTGCATGCTGCATTCGTGGCGTTTGATGGCGACGAACATGCGGACGTGGCCGTGTTTCATGGGGCGGGCGGGCACTTCAGCGCCGGGTGGGATTTGCACTCGGGTGCGCGCATGCTGGCAGAGGGTGCGGCTCCAGAAGCGCTGGCTGCATCGCTGAACTTCAGTGCCGCCGATGTGCACCCTGCGGGCCCGATGGGCCCAAGCCGACTGCAGTTGTCCAAGCCGGTGATCGCCGCCATTGAAGGTGCAGCGGTGGCGGGCGGCATGGAGCTCGCACTGTGGTGCGACCTGCGTGTGATGGCCGAAGATGCCTACATGGGCGTGTTCTGCCGCCGCTTTGGCGTGCCGCTGATCGATGGCGGCACGGTGCGGCTGCCGCGGCTGATTGGGCTGTCCCATGCGCTGGATCTGATCCTGACCGGGCGCAGGGTGGATGCGGACGAGGCCTTGCGCATGGGCCTGTGCAACCGGGTGGTGCCGTCGGGTCAAGCGCTGGCGGCAGCACTGGCCCTGGCGCATCAGCTCGCGGCCTTTCCACAGGCCACGCTGCGTGCTGACCGGGCGAGTGCCATGGCCGGCGAGGGGCTGCCGCTGGCAGAAGCGCTGCTTCAGGAGTGGACGGGCGGGCGCGCATGTCTGGCCGATGCGCTGCGCGGCGCAGCCCGGTTTGCGTCCGGCAGTGGGCGCCATGGTCAGTTTTAAGCCAAAATGGCCTCTGGCGCTTATCCATCAAGCGCTGCCAGCTATAAAAAGAAGAGTGCTGGTGCGGGCCGTTTGAACGTGTTTAAACGTGTTTAAACGCTTGCGTGCGCCTCTGCGCCCGCCGATCTCAAAATTCTCAGGAGACCCATGACCAAACCCTCTGCCCCGACGCCCCAGGCGTTCGAGCCCGCGTTCATTGAAGGGCTCAAGTCCATCTTTGAAGAAAAGATTGTGTTCAACCAAGTGCTTGGCCTGAAGGTGATCGATCTGCGCCCCGATGGCGTCACAGGCCGCATCGACATGAAGCCCGACCTGATTGGCCACTACGCCTACAACCGTGTGCATGGCGGTGTGATCAGCGCAGGGCTCGACGCGATGGGTGGCCTGGCCGTCATGGCCGCGATCGGTGGCAAGCACATGGATGAACCGCCCGAACAGCGACTGCACCGCTTTGCCAAGTTGGGCACCATCGATCTGCGGATCGACTACCTGCGCCCCGGCATCGGCACCCACTTCGAGTTGCGCGCGCAGGTGCTGCGCCTCGGTTCGCGTGTGGCCACCACACGCATGGAGTTTCTGGGGCCGGACGGGCAGATCATGTCGGCGGGTGCGGCGGCTTACATCGTGTCGTAGCGCGCCACCCGCACCGTTGCGGTGCTGCCCTGGGGAGGGTGCGGGGTGGCGAGCGCTGTGCAACTTCGCATGCAGGCCATGGATTCACCTGTAGTCGCTCGCTGACGATGGAATGCGAATGTGTGCCACTGCAACCCTTGCAAGCGCATGCTACGCATGAACCGTTTCGTTACCGTTCTTGCGTAACGAAGGCATCTTTGCCAGCACGCGCTGCCTAGCATGGGGTCTCTTTTCTAGGAGATCTGATGGCCGTGCAAAACCCTTTCTTTGGCAAACGTGAACCCGAATCGTTCCAGCCCCGTCACAACACTGGCGCTTCTTCGGTGCTGAACAGCGCTGCAGCCAGCCAGGCCGCCACCGCACAAGCGGCCGCCACCAGCCAGGCCGTGCCCCAGTCGCCGTCGGCCGCCGACTCTTCGGGCAGCAAGCTCACGGTGGGCCCTAACATCAAGCTCAAGGGTGTGGAGATCACCGACTGCGACACGCTGGTGGTCGAAGGCACTGTGGAAGCCACCATGGACTCGCGCGTGATCCAGATCTCGCAGAACGGCGCGTTCAAGGGTTCGGCAGAGATCGACATCGCGGAGATCCACGGCGAATTCAGCGGCACGCTCACTGTGCGCCAGAAGCTCGTGATCTACAGCACAGGCAAGGTCAATGGCAAGATCCGCTACGGCAAACTGGTGGTGGAAGAGGGTGGTCACGGTAATCGGCATCACGCACGGCTGCGCAATTGCCGGCATAGCCTTGCGGGTTGGTTTGCGCCAGCATCTGGCA
>JBCNOJ010000144.1:0-10400 GCA_039593925.1 Acidovorax sp. | reverse complement strand
GGAAGGCAAGCCGAAGGCGATCACCTGCGATGCCCCAATCCTGGCGCAGCAAGGGGGCCAAGACCGCCCCCACGTCATCGAAGCCGCACAAGGCCGCACCTACACCGCTCCAGGCTCTGCAGGCCCTGTAACTACCCGCCCCATGCCTGAGTTTCATCCGCCTGACTCCAGCCAGATCACCCAGGCCGATTTGACCGCCGCCCTTCGCGTGCGAAACCCCGCATACGCGACGGGTCGGGGTAACGTGCCCTGAGCTTCTTCATTGATAGACAAACGGGGACCCGGACCGGAGACCTTGTGTCGTAGGTCTGGGGCGGGGGTATGGGGCCGCAGGGCACCATGTAGGACCGCAAATCAGGCATTACCCTTTGATACATTTGGGCTATCAACGTCACCTAGTCTTTTTCCTGTTTTGACTATTTACGGATACGCCCGCGTTTCAACCCTGGAGCAGAACACGGCCGCACAGCTTGCAGCCTTTCGGCGCGCAGGTATCCACAAGGTTGTGCAGGAAAAGCGCTCGGCGCTCAAGAACCGCCCTGAGCTTGAAAAACTTTTATCGTTACTGGTTGAGGGTGACGTCTTGGTCGTTTACAAGCTTGATCGCCTCGCCCGCTCTGTCTCGCACTTTGTGAAGGTTTTTGAGCATCTCAAGGGCAAGGGCGTCGGCTTTCGCTCGTTAACGGAAGCGATCGAGACAGACACCGCGCAGGGGCGCATGTTCCTCCACCTTCTCACCGCTTTTGCTGAGTTTGAGCGTGAGTTAATCCGCGAGAGATGCTTGGCAGGTCAGCGTGCGGCGCGGGCTGCGGGCAAGACTTGGGGCCGAAAGCGCGCTCTGTCCGATGAGGACGTGGCCCAGGCTGCAGCCTGCTGGCGCTCGGGTTGGTATGACCAGCGCACTCTGGCGGATATGCTCGGCGTGTCCATTAGTAGCTTGCGGGACCACATCCACCGCCATGAAGGGCGGGGCCGTTGGGCCAAAACACGATTACAAAAGTAAAATCATCCCATGCTCGATGACCGCGCCAAGTTGTTGCTCAAAGCTCTGGTCGAGCGCTACATCGCCGATGGGCAGCCCGTAGGTTCAAGAACGTTGTCCCGCGCTTCAGGCCTCGATCTGTCGCCCGCAACGATCCGCAATGTCATGGCGGATCTTGAAGAGCTTGGGCTCATCGCCAGCCCGCACACCTCTGCGGGACGCATTCCCACCGCCCGTGGATACCGCCTGTTTGTGGACACGATGTTGACGGTGCAGCGGGATCCGCTTGCACATGCGCAACTGATGCCAGAGCAGCCGCAGAAAGTCATCGTTAACGCAGCGCAATTGCTGTCCAGTCTGTCGCAGTTTGTTGGTGTTGTGATGGCGCCGAAAAGGACTTCGGTGTTTCGCCACATCGAATTTCTGAGACTTTCTGAGAGACGGTTTCTCGTCATCATCGTCTCGCCCGAAGGCGATGTGCAGAACCGGGTCATCTTTACGGATGCGGACTACTCCCAATCACAACTCGTTGAAGCGTCCAACTTCCTGAATGCCAACTACGCCGGGCTCGCCATGGAGCAGGTGCGGGAGCGGCTGAAGTCCGAAGTCGATGTGCTGCGTGGTGAGATCGCATCGCTCATGCAGGCCGCTGTCAATGTGGGTTCCGAGGTCCTATCGGAAGCTCAGGACGAAGTGGTGATCTCCGGCGAACGGAATCTGCTGGCGGTAAGCGATTTTTCCAATGACATGGGCAATCTGCGACGGGCATTTGATCTGTTCGAGCAGAAAACCCAAATACTGCGTCTTCTCGACATTTCCAGCCAAGCCGAAGGTGTGCGCATTTATATCGGCGGAGAGAGCCAAGTGGTCCCGTTTGAGGAGCTCTCAGTGGTGAGTGCTCCTTATGAAGTAGATGGCAAAGTTGTTGGCACTCTCGGCGTTATTGGTCCAACTCGCATGCCGTACGACAGAATGATCCAGATCGTGGATATCACGTCCAAGCTCGTCAGCAACGCACTGAGCTACCGCAAGTAAACACCCTACAATACAAGGCTTGCCCCGTTGCAAAGCGCAGGAGCATGGCTTGGGGCGTTAGCTCAGTTGGTTAGAGCAGAGGACTCATAATCCTTTGGTCGTTGGTTCAAGTCCAACACGCCCTACCAGTACTTGTAAAGGATTGTTGCTCCAAATTTCGGAGCAATCATCTACATAAGGCACTGTTTTTCTACAATTTTTGTCAGGATTAACCTATGGCAGATAGCAGAACTGTTTCCGGGTCGATTCAGGTTGAACAAGATGGGCGTTACGCCACAGCTTTCAAGTTGATGGAAAAAATTGGCGCACACGAGCAAGAGGCAAAAGAGTTGGAGCAGCTCCATCGCGACTATTGGTTGAAGCTGTATGTGCAATGCGTGGACGCAACGCATCGCACCCTGCCCTCTCATCTCAGGTGAGTCTGCTGGCTATCGAAGCGGTTTGACGAGTTCGCCTGCACGCGCTTTCACATAGTGCTCTGTCATGCCTCGATTCTTGTGCGCCAACAGCTTCTGCGAGTGTGCAAGGTCTCCCGTGTCGGTCGCAGCCTTCGCCCGAATGTCCCTGAACTGAAAATCCACCTTCGCCAACGTGCGCGCCTTGTCAAAGCGTGAGCGCAGCGCCCCTTGGCTGAGCGGCTGACCGTTCTCGTCCTGAATCAGAAACGTGCTGATGGCCTTCCTGGGCCGCTGGTTGATTCGTTCGATGACAGCCGCCAGCTCGCCCGTTAACTCGATGCCCAGTCGGGCCCCGGTCTTGTTCTGCACGATCCACAAGGCTCCATCCCGAATGTCGGTGCGCTTGATCTTGAGCACATCGGCGGGCCGCTGGCCGGTGAGCAAGGCAATGTCCATGGCGTCCACCACCGTGCAATGCGCGTTGGCCCGCACGCGGTCGAATTCCTCGTCGGTGACATAGCGCGAGCGCCCCGTTTCCTTGAAGCCCTTCACGCCCTGGCAGGGGTTCTGCGCGGTGGTGAAGCCCCACTCCCTGGCCTTGTTGAAGATGTGCGAGAAAAGGGCCTTCTCGCGGTTGGCGCGCACCTTTGCCACCTGGCCGCGGATATCGAGGTACTGGCGGATGTGCATGGGGGCGATGGCCTCGATGGGCATGTGTCCGAACACGCGCAGCAGGTTGGCGAGTTCCTTGTCGTTGTCGCGCCGGGTCTGAACGCTCTTGGTGGGGAACACCTCGCGCACGTACCGCCTGGCCACCACCGAGAAAAGCCGCGTGGATTCATCCTCGCGCACCCCTTCACGCTGGGCCCACAGGCGCAGGGCTTCGGCACGGTCGTTGGAGAGTTTGGTCCACACGCGGGGCAGGGTGCCGCTCACGTGATACCAGACGTTGCCCTTACGGTGAAAGCGCGGGGGATCATCGAAATTGGACTGTCTACGTCGCCCCATCACGCCCCCTGCAGTGCCCTGAAATTGGGCTGGTAGCTCTGTTCCTCGGGCATACCGCACCCCAGCATCTTCTCGGCGTATTTACGCGCCATGATGGCCCTGCGGTTGCCGTTGACCTCAAACCGCCAGCCCTTGGTGCGCAGCCATTCGACTTGGCGGGCGGGCGTCTTGAAGCCCGTGAGCGTGCTGAGTTCATCTGCGGTGAGGAAGATGGGCGATTCCATGGCGACCATTCAACGGCGAGCAGCAGCGCGGGTGCGTTCCAGGGCCAGCATGGCCTGTGTGGCACGTGGAGAAACAGGGGCTGGCGGTGCATCTTGGACGGGCGCAGATACTTGGATAGGTAACGGCAGTGTTGCCTCCGTACCGAACGTGGGAGGCTGCTGATAGCCGAGGTCGGGCAGCTCTTCAAAAAGTGGTTCATTGGCTGAGCCCGTATGCATGGCACGCAGCCCGGTGATGATGTCTTTGGCCTTCTGGTATTGCTCCTGCAGGATGCAGACTTGCCGGTACAACAGGCGGATTTCGTTCACCTGGTCGGTGAAGATTTGGGAGCGGCCCCACTTCGACTCCCAGAACAAGGCCAGGACAACGCCTCGGGGGACGGGTGTTGCCTCTCGCAGCCAGCCCCGGACGGTGGATTCGGACACGCCGAGATACCGGCTTACCGTTGTAGCGCTGCCGCCGATTTCGTCCATGAACATGCGGAAGCAATCGATACCGTAGATATCTTTGGGGGCGTGGAAGAACATGGGAAGCCTCGTTTCGTGGCCACTGGCGACCTACATGGAGTAAGCTGCCAGGGCCGGTCACGGATAGGGTTTTGTGGTTCGGTGAGCGCTCATGTGTTGCTGCACGTGAGCGCTTTTTTCATTCCGACTCGGGCAGCTTGAAGGGCTGTTGAAACTTGGCTTTTACGAGCGTCACCGTGGTGGCGCCCTCCTTGCCCGGCTTGGCGCGAATGGTGATGTCGTAGATGGCCGGGGCGCCGTAGTGCTTGATTTCGTTGAACACCTCGTCAGTGGTCGACACTTTCATGGGCTTCTCGCCCACTGCGTTCGGGGTTTCGATCTGGCCGTCGCTGATGAAGTAGACGTTGGCGCCCTTGATGATTTCGCCTGTTTTTTCGTTGGGGAATTCGTAGCGGTCTGCACGCAGTACGAGAACGGTTTCGCTCATGGTTTTCTTTCGGTTTGCGGCCTTTACGCGGCCAGTTGGAGTAGTCCGCTTCGATAGTCGAAGGCGGGTCTTTCGCGCACCAGGCTGGTACAGCGCCTGGCATTTGCACGAACGGGGGAGAAGTCAGCTGGCAGCATTTGCCCCTGACGCTCAATGAGTTGCATGTCGGTGGCCAGCCAGGACACACCGGCATCGACAAGCTGTTTACGGCGGCGGTAGAACGTCGCGCGGGTGCTGCGGGTCTTCATGTCGTCTTCGCCGTGGGTGGCAAGCCCCAGCCAGAACCCATGCAGCAGGCCGGCCAGCTCGGGCGAGAAACGGGCTTCCAGGCGATCACGCACCGCCAGGCTTGAGCGCACCACGTTCACGCCCTCACTGCCCTCGCGCAGCAGGCGGGCAATTTCCTTGTCGAAAACGGCCTGCAGATAGTCGGTGGTGACCTCGCGCACCTTGGGCTTGTGGCCGAAGTCGTAGTCCAGCTTTTCCGCGTGCACCTCTACCTCGGCGCGCAGGCGGTTGTTTGCCAGGCGCTGGATGGCCGCCACTTTGCGATAGGCCTGCTGTTGGGCCCATTCGGGCGCGGCGTCACGTGGCCTGTTCTCGTGGAAGAAGTTGCGCAGCACCCAGGCCAGGCGCTTGCGGTCGTTCTTCTGGAACTCGGGGCCCTTGTGGTACAGCTTGATCGTTGTGGTGGTGCCCGGCACGAAGATGGATTCGTTGCCGTATTTCTGCATCTTCCGGCGCGGGAAGGCCACGTGGTAGATGCCCTCGAAGAACTCCTGCACCGCCTGATAGGGCAATTGGAAGGATTCGGCCCAGTCCACGCGCTGCACTGTCCAGTTGGCGGTATGGGGCAGTTCAATGCCCATGAGCTGCTGCAGCAGCGTGCGCACGTTCTCGCAGGCTGTTTGCATGTCCTCGATCACGCCATAGACGTTCTGGCCGTGCATGGCCTTGGGGACTGAGCACTCCACGATCAGATAGGGCGGGCTGGGATGCCATTCGGGCTTGCCGCTCTTTGCCTTCTGGCAGTCCTCATACATGGGTTTGACCATGATCCGGGAGTCGTAGGAGCCCTTGAGGTTGGTCCGGGTGACCTCCCAGAGCAACTCCCCGGTTTCGTTGAGCACCTGGCAATAGCTCTGGCCTTGGGCTTTGACTTTGTCCACGATGTTGCGGGCCATGTAAGGGCTTTTGATCCGTACGGTATCGAGTCCCATGAGCTGCTGCGCTTCGCTGGCTGCTGTCTCACTCATGAGACTCATACGGGGTGTTACTGCCCGTGAAGGGGAAAATTTGCGCCGTTGCACGGGTGGCCTCCTGTGGTCGTTGAGGTACGGCCTTTGCGCCAGAAAATGGACGGCGATACAGGCCCGTGGCGGGCTGTGTGGGCGCGCGATGAAAGGCGCGAGTGGTGGGGGTGGTCCACCAGGCGAAGGTGGGCTGTGCGGGCTTCTGGCTCATACCTTCACCCAGGGCCACAGCAGCGCAAGCTGCACGGGCTTGAGGAACAGGAAGACGCCCTCGTGATCGATGGAGAACGAGAAAGGGCCGGTGTTGGCCGAGGGGTTGGAGAGCACGTACCAATCGAGCTTGGCAATGCCCAAATCGAGCTTGACCATGATTCGGAGCCTCTGTGTGTGTTGTTGATGGAGTTGCGTGGGCCAGGGCCTCGGAGGGGAGTAGCGGCCCTGCGTCCAGCGCGCCACGGCTGATGAAAACCGTGCGGGGGCCCTGCCAGGTCAGGAGAAAACCAGCAGCGCGCCAGACAGCCACGTAGCCGTCAAAGCACTGCAGCTGGCGGAAGCGCTTGCACCTGCCATCGGGTAGCGTGGCCCTGGCGATCCACTCGCCGCCGTCTGCCCGATCCAACGCACTGGCGGACGTGGTTCCCTCCCCCCCCGCATGCACTGACGTGCAAGCGGGTGCCCCGGTCGGCGCCCTGTGGCGCCACGTCTGGGGAGGGCAGGGGGGCACATAGGCCCCCTGTTGATCAGTGAGGTGGCGCATTGCCGCCGCGCCTCAGCCGACCAATGCTTGAAGCACCTCCACCGGCTCGGCGCGGCCCTTGCGGCGCGCCTGAGCCTCTGTGTCGCCGTCCACCACAGCGCGCTGCAGATCCGCCATCGCCAGCGCCAGCAGGTCGCCCACTGTCGCCGCTTTGGCTTTGCTGCTGGCGCCGAGCAGAAAGCCGTCCGATTCCGCAGGGCCATCGGCGGGCGGTAAGCCCACCAGCTCACGGCCCATCAAGCGGGCGTAGAGCAGGCCGTTTTCCGCCAGGCGGCGCAGCAGTGCAATGGCCTGGGCCTGGGTTGCCGCCGATGGGCTCTCGGACAAGAAGCCGTTGCGGATTGGCAGGGTCATGCCCGTCCGAATGGCTTCCTCGTTGTCCTCGATGCAGTCGAAAACCCGGTCCACCTGGGCGCTTTCCAGGCTCGGTGTGATGCGCATGAACTGCAGTTGCACGCTCTGCGGGCGTGGCAGTTTTCCTTGGTGTTCCGAGGGAGAACCATCGGTTTCATCGGTTCCGCCGTCAGTTCCACCGACGACGCCAGCGGGGAACACATCGCCGCGCGCCTTGGCCTTAGCGCCGGGCGGGTCCTCGTCGTGGAAGTTGTAGCCCTCGCCCTCGTAGAACTCGCGCAGGTCTTGGAGGAACTGGGCGTCGGGCACATAGTTGCCCGACTCGAAGCGCTTGATCTTGTGCGCAGGGAGGTTGGATTTCTCGGCGGCCTGCGCTTGGCTGAGACCGAAGAAGTTGCGAGCGGCGCGGGACTCGTTGGGGGAAAGCGCCAGGTCGGAAAAGTCGATGGGCATAGAACACCTATTGGTCACCAATTCAGCGAAATTGCTGTATTGGTGACTTTAAGGTGTGGTTACCCAATTTGTCAAATCATTATTTTGATGACTATTCGGCTTTCTTTCGTCGCTCGTGTTCCTCGATGAAGTCATCAAGCGCGGCAGCAAAGTGGTACGAATTGAAGGGTGTGTCACGCGGAGGCTGATCCCCTCGGGTTGACAGCGCAACATGCCTCAGCATGCCGGCGAGCTCTCTTCCATTGCGCGCGACCTCGTTTAGCCGCTCTTGCCCATGTCTCGCCGCCGCAAGAGCGTGCACGATGAGGCCGACGCTGGCTTGCTCATCGGCGGTGAGTAAGGACAGCGTGTAGGCGGTCTCGAAGCGGCTCGCCTGCAGTTCGGCCGGGCCCCCTTCAACGATGGCATCAGCAACGATGCGATTGCTGAAGGGCAATTCCGTGCCGAACAGCATCCGGTTCGGGGAGATCATCAGAACTCGGCAGAGCTCTCTTAATTCACGGGCGCCAGGCAGATTTCGGCCGATCTCGTAGGCCTTGATAGATGAGACCGACAGCCCTGCTTTCTCTGCAAGTTGACTCTGAGAGAGCCCCAGCTTGGTTCGCGCTTTGATGAGCTCGGACGCGAAAGTCATAGCGTTAGGGTTGGGGCGTGGTTCTGGGGTAGGTAGAGCAGCCATCTCGCCAGTTTAGCTACCGGATCATGCGGCTCCCGTAAGCGGCATGAATCTATGGTTGAGCCTTCTACAAACGACTGAGAGGCTGAGCAAGGATGCGGCTTGCGGGCGTGCAGAATCGCCTGGGTTTGTAGAAGGTGGGCACATGTGGGCTGTTGATACGCTTGAGTTCTTGCCCAGACTCATAATCCTTTGGTCGTTGGTTCAAGTCCAACACGCCCTACCAGTACCAGCGTGGATAGTTTGCTATCAATAGCGTAGTAAAACTTCCGCAATTCCTGGCATTGTTCCGCAAAACTACCGCGACGGCTTCACTTTCCGCCCCACTTTGTGGCGGAGTAGTCGGCTGTCATGGCCTCAGTTGTGTGCCCCAGCAGGGCCTGCGCTTCCCTGGTTCCGCCCGCCTTGTCGGTGTCCGTGGCCGCCTCGGCGTGGGCGAAACCTGAGCACGTGCCCCTGTAGGGTTCGACACCAGCCCCCTCGGTCGGAAGACTGGGGGATGGCAAACGAAACCATCTCCTATGAGGACGCCTTCGGGCTTACTTCTGCTCAACCTGCGGGCCGCGCTGCGAGCGTCAGTTACGAGGAAGCTTTTGGCCTCCCGCCTCCGCTGCCCAAGCGACGCACCCTCGCCGCCATTGCCAACGACACGGCCATCGAAGTAGCCAACGCGGCAGCCGGGGGGGGGGCGTGTCCGCAGCAGCCAACTTCGTGCGACCCGGCAACGCTGTATCGGGCTGGATCGACAAGAACATCGTGGAGGCTGGCGAGGCCGCCCAGAGCGATGCCGTGAAGGCAGAAAGCAGCGCTTTAGTCAGGGTGTTGCCGATGCCAATGGCGTCGTGGGCGAGGTCGGCGCCGTGGGTCGCTACGTGGTCAACAGCCCCTTGCTCGCAGCTGTCCAGGCGGCAGGCTCTTGCGTGGGCCCGGCCTTGCGGGGAAGGGCGGGCGATCGCTGGCATCCATTGCAGGCCTGAATATGAATCGCGCCGGGGCGATTCAATCGGCATGGCTCAAGGCGGCGTGTGTGCGTGGAGAGTTCGTCAGAAGGGGAGATGCGCGCCGATCCGGCCTCTACCAGATGGCAAATATGCGTTTGGCTGATAAGTGCTCGGCTACTACACTCAAAGTCATATCGATTCTTATCAAGGAGCGGAGATGGCTTTGCGAAGCATTGGAGTAGGGCTGGTGTTATTGGCAGCTGCGAGCGCGTCTCAGGCCATCTACACCATCAATATTGATCAGGTCGGAGCGGATGTTGTCATGAGTGGCTCAGGCTCCATTGACACCAGTTCGGCTACTTCGTTGGGCGGTATTGGGTTCTGCTATCTCGGAGATGGCGCGGTCTACGCAAATTCCCTCTGCATTGGTACAGAAGTGGATGGAGACTGGTATCCCTCGGCGCTAACGCCAGGCCTTTCGCTGCCCTCGGCAGTAGGGACCGGTGGCTCAAGCTCTTCGGGGCCCAATGTGTTTATTCTCGGGACTGAGCTGTACCTTCCGCCGACCTACGTCTCAGGTGCACCGCTCGTCAATCGAACAACCTTCGCCGGCACGACATTGGCGGCTCTCGGTCTCACCGTGGGAACCCAGACACTGTTCGTCCCATCCGGTGACGAGATCGTGATCAACATCGGACTCACACCCCCTGCCGCTCCCGCCACTCCTGCAAGCATCCCCACGCTCGGGGAGTACGCATTGCTGGGGATGTCGTCGTTGCTGGCGATGCTGGGTTTCGCGGCCATGAGACGCAAGCAGCGATGAGGTATCGCCGACCGGGGTGATCTCTGGTGTGCGCCGCAGGTTGAAGTGTTCCGCAAAAAATTGGAGGCCCGCGCCAGCATTGGGTTTGCAGGGCGCCGTCTTCTCGGAATTGCGGAACACGAACACAGCGTAAACCCGTGCGCCAGTACTCAGTTCCGCGACGGATGCATATTTTTTGATCGTTGCTTCTGGACTAACACGCCTTGCAGCTCATCTCAGAATGGTCTCTGACCTCGGGATGTCGCGGTGTTTTCCTGAGCGTGGGCTGCTGGCGCGTTGGATAGGGCCTGGAAGTGCATTACAATCTCGGCTTGTTTTGAATTAAGCACTTGTTTGCAACGTCTCTGTGACTGCGATAAACAAAAGCATGATGATTTTCAGATCGATGAAAATTTCGTGCTATAATTCGAGGCTTAGCGGCTGTAGCTCAGCTGGATAGAGTACTTGGCTACGAACCAAGGGGTCGTGGGTTCGATTCCTGCCAGCCGCACCAACAGGTAAGCCCTGATATCGAAAGGTATCAGGGCTTTTTCCTTTTCAG
>JBCNOJ010000143.1:0-10507 GCA_039593925.1 Acidovorax sp. | reverse complement strand
CGCCACAGCCACCGGGCAGGTGCCGCAGGTGCAAGCGCTGCTGCAGGCGCACTACGAGCAGGCCCCTTCCTTGGATGTGCTGGAGAGCATCGTCGCCATGGAGCTGGCCAGCGACGCCACCGCAGCCACTGCACGGCAACGCTACGTGCAGCATCTGGACAAGGAGCGTTCGCTGGTGGCTGCGGCCAAATGGCTGACCACAGAGAAGCTGGAGCATGAGGAATTCCACCCCCAGATCCAGCGTGCGCTGGACCACGCCGTCAAGCCTTTGACCCGCTACCGCTGCGCTGCCTGCGGCTTTGAAGCCCGCCAGCATTTCTGGCAATGCCCTGGCTGCCAGACTTGGGACAGCTACCCAGCCCGGCGCGTCGAAGAGCTCTGAAACAACTGGCAACACCGCGTTGCCAGCGATGGATAAGATGGCCGCGCAGCGCTTTACGTGCTGCACTACAAGAGCAATTCATTCATTCACACCTTGAGGGAGTTCCACCGTGTTCAAGAAGATTCTGCTGATCATCACCATGCTGTACGCCGCCGCGGCCTTTGCGGCGGTGGATGTGAACAAAGCCACTGCCGCTGAGCTGGATGGCATCAAGGGCATCGGCCCCAGCCTGTCGACCAAAATTCTGGACGAGCGCAAAAACGGCAACTTCAAGGACTGGAGCGATCTCATTGCGCGGGTGAGCGGCGTTGGCGAAAAGAGCGCTGCAAAATTCTCCGGCGAAGGGCTGACGGTGAACGGCAAGAAGTTCAGCGCTGCGGCTGTTGCCAAAGCCGATGCCAAGGCTGGAGCGAAAAAGCCCGAATCGGACAAGGGCAAGAAGAACAGCAAGGCCGACAAGAGCGACCATGCCTCCGCCCCCGCCACACCGGTCGCCCAGACACCCGCCGCAACACCGGCCGCGGCCGACAGCGCTACAAAAAAATAAGCACCTCACGCACGCTGCACGCCCGCTTCCGCGGGCTTTTTTTTGGGTGGCCGAATCGTCGAAGCTTGGGAACAAGGGCCGCGGCGCTAAAAGGCTTTTGTAATCACCGCATAAAATCTTCGGCGCATGCCCCTGATCACCCTCATCCTCCTCCCCTTCATCGGCAGCCTGCTGGCAGCGGTATTGCCAGCCAATGCACGCAATACCGAGTCCACGCTAGCAGGGCTCATCGCTCTGTTCTGCGCGGTGCAGACAGCGCTTTATTTTCCTGAGATTGCGAACGGTGGCGTGCTGCGGCAGGAGATCGCGTGGTTGCCTGCGCTGGGGCTGAACCTCATCATCCGCATGGATGGGTTTGCGTGGATGTTCTGCATGCTGGTGCTGGGCGTGGGCAGCCTGGTGGTGCTGTACGCGCGTTATTACATGTCACCGGCCGACCCGGTGCCCCGCTTCTTCTCGTTCTTTCTCGCCTTCATGGGGGCCATGGCGGGCGTGGTGCTGTCGGGCAACATCATCCAGATCGCCTTCTTCTGGGAGTTGACGAGCCTGTTCTCTTTTTTGCTGATCGGCTACTGGCACCACCGCAAGGACGCCCGGCGCGGGGCGCGCATGGCGCTCACCGTGACGGGCACCGGCGGGCTGGCCATGCTGGCAGGCATGCTGGTGCTGGGCCACATCGTGGGCAGCTACGACCTAGACCATGTGCTGATTGCGGGTGCGCTCATCAAGGCCCACCCGTTGTACCTCACCGCACTGGTTCTGATCCTGCTGGGCGCGCTGACCAAAAGTGCGCAGTTCCCTTTCCACTTCTGGCTACCCAACGCCATGGCCGCGCCCACGCCGGTGTCGGCCTACCTGCACTCGGCCACCATGGTGAAGGCGGGCGTGTTCCTGATGGCCCGGATGTGGCCAGCCCTTTCGGGCACGGAGGAATGGTTCTGGCTGGTGGGCGGTGCGGGCTTGGCCACGCTGCTGGTGGGCGGTTATGCAGCCATGTTCCAGAACGATTTGAAGGGGCTGCTCGCGTATTCCACCATTTCGCACCTGGGCCTCATCACGCTGCTGCTGGGCCTCAACAGCCCCCTGGCCGCCGTAGCCGCCGTGTTCCACATCATGAACCACGCCACCTTCAAGGCATCGCTGTTCATGGCAGTGGGCATCGTGGACCATGAGAGCGGCACGCGCGACATCCGGCGGCTTTCGGGCCTGCGCAAGATGATGCCGATCACAGCCACGCTGGCCATGGTGGCCAGCGCGGCCATGGCGGGTGTGCCGCTGCTCAACGGCTTCCTGTCAAAGGAAATGTTCTTTGCGGAAACCGTGTATGTGAACACCACGCCGCTGCTGGAATGGCTGCTGCCCGTGTCTGCCACAGTGGCCGGCATGTTCAGCGTGGCGTATTCGCTGCGTTTCACGGTGGATGTGTTCTGGGGCCCACCAGCCACCGACCTGCCACGTCCGCCGCACGAACCCCCGCACTGGATGCGTGTGCCGGTCGAACTTCTGGTCCTCGCCTGCTTGGTGGTCGGCACCTTGCCTGCCTGGTCCGTGGGCGCGTATCTGGCCGCAGCGGCACAGCCGGTGGTGGGCGGCGAGTTGCCTACCTATAGCTTGGCCGTGTGGCACGGACTCAACACGCCGTTCGTGATGAGTCTCGTAGCGCTGGGCGGCGGCATTGCGCTGTATGCCGTGCTGCGCTGGCAGCGCAACCGGGGCACGCTCGATGCGGCCCCTCTCATGCAACACATCAAGGGCCAGCGCCTGTTTGAGGGTTTGCTCGCCCTGCTTTCGCAGGCAGGCCGCAAAGGGCGCTACTGGCTGGGTACCCACCGTTTGCAGTGGCAGATGTTGTGGCTGGTCAGCGCCGCCCTGCTGGCAGGCGTGCTGCCGCTGTGGTCGCGCGGGCTGCCGATCGGCGATCGCACGCAACTGCCGCTCTCGCCTGCATTTGCCCTGCTGTGGCTGCTGGGTGCGCTGTGCGCCATTGCCGCTGCCTGGCAAGCCAAATACCACCGGCTGGCTGCGCTGACGCTCCTGGGCGGCTCAGGCTTGTGCGTGTGCCTCACGTTCCTGTGGTTCTCTGCGCCCGACCTCGCACTCACGCAGATCGTGGTGGAGATCGTCACCACCATCCTCATCCTGCTCGGTCTGCGCTGGCTGCCACGCCGGGACGAAAGCCTGCGCCTTCCCACACTGGATGAAGCGCGTCGCACACAGTTGCGCCGCTACCGCGACATGACACTGGCGCTGGTCACCGGTGCCGGCATGGCACTGCTTTCGTTTGCCATGATGAGCCGCCCCTTTCCTGACAGCACCTCCACGTTCTTCCTGGAAAACGCGCTCACGGGCGGCGGCGGTACCAATGTGGTCAATGTGATGCTGGTGGACTTCCGCGGCTTCGACACCTTCGGCGAGATCGTGGTCCTGGGCATTGTGGCGCTGACGGTGTATGCACTGCTGCGCCGCTTCCGCCCTGCGCGCGAAGTGATGGACCTGCCGCCCCAGCAGCGCGCGCTGCCCGCCGACGTGGACACCGACCTGGCCAACCCGCGCCAGACGGCCGACACAGCCATCGGCTATCTCATGGTGCCCGCCGTACTGGTGCGGTTGCTTCTGCCTTTTGCGACGCTGGTGTCGATGTACATCTTCATGCGCGGCCACAACGAACCCGGCGGCGGCTTTGTAGCGGGGCTGGTGTTCTCGGTGGCGCTGCTGCTGCAGTACATCGTGTCGGGTACCTCGTGGGTAGAGGCCCACCTGCCGCTGTACCCGCGCCGCTGGATCGGCATCGGCCTGCTCACAGCCCTGGCCACGGGGCTCGGGGCGCTGTTCTGGGGCTTCCCGTTTCTCACCAGCCACACCGCGCACTTCACGGTGCCGTGGCTGGGCGAAGTCCACGTCGCCAGCGCGCTGTTCTTTGACATCGGCGTGTTCACCCTGGTGGTGGGCTCGACCATGCTCATCCTCACCGGCATTGCCCACCAATCGGTACGCAGCCACCGCTACAACAACGCGCGCGCCGCTGAAGAGGCCCAGGCCGCACAAGAGGCCGCTGTGCCTGCCACCAACGCTGCACAGGGAGAAGACGCATGGAACTGATACTCGCCCTCGCCATTGGCGTTCTCACAGGCTCCGGTGTGTGGCTGCTGCTGCGCCCCCGCACATACCAGATCATCATGGGGCTGTCGCTGCTGTCGTATGCGGTCAACCTCTTCATCTTCAGCATGGGCCGCCTCGGCTTGGCCATCGACAGGGAACCCGTGCTGCGCGATGGTGTGCCGCAAGACCTGATGCACTATGCCGACCCCATGCCGCAGGCACTGACCCTCACGGCCATCGTGATCGGCTTTGCGATGACCGCCCTCTTCCTGGTGGTGCTGCTGGCTTCGCGCGGCATGTCGGGCACTGACCACGTGGATGGCGCCCGCGCCAAAGACGCGCAGGAGATGCCATGACGGAGACGAGTTTCACCGCGTCCGTCACCGCGCTGCTCATGCCGCACCTGATCCTTGCGCCTATCGCATTGCCGATGGTGACGGCAGGGCTGATGCTGCTGCTGCGCGAAGAACGCCAGCGCACCAAGGCCGCGCTCAACATCGCGGCCACGTTCCTCGGCCTGGTGGTGGCTGTGTTGCTGCTGGTCCAGGCCAAGGACCCCAGCGTGCAGACCAGCCTGGGCGTTTACCTGCCCGGCAACTGGCCTGCCCCGTATGGCATCGTGCTGGCCATCGACCGGCTGTCGGCCATGATGCTGGTGCTCACGAGCACCATTGCGCTGGCCACGGTGCTGTTTTCCGCTGCGCGGTGGCACAGGGCCGGCGTGCACTTTCATCCGCTGTTTCAGTTCCAGCTCATGGGTCTGGCGGGCGCCTTCCTCACGGCCGACCTGTTCAACCTGTTCGTGTTCTTCGAGATCATGCTGGCCGCCTCCTACGGGTTGCTGCTGCACGGATCGGGGCGACAGCGGGTGTCGGCAGGCCTTCACTACATCGCCATCAATCTGGCGGCCTCGTCGCTGTTCCTGATCGGTGTGTCGATGCTGTATGGCATCACCGGCACGTTGAACATGGCCGACCTGGCACAAAGCATGGCCGAGATCGCGCCGGCAGACCGCGGGCTGCTGCACGCGGCCGCAGCCATTCTGGCCGTGGCCTTCCTCATCAAGGCGGCCGTGTGGCCGCTCAACTTCTGGCTGGTGCCCGCCTACAGCGCGGCCACGGCGCCAGTGGGTGCGCTGTTTGCGCTGATGACCAAGGTGGGCGTGTACAGCGTTCTGCGGCTGTGGACCTTGCTGTTCGGCGCAGAAGCCGGTGAGTCGGCCTTGTTCGGCAGCCAGTGGCTGATTGGCGGCGGCATGCTGACCATGGCGTTTGGTGCGGTGGGCATGCTGGGGTCACAGCGGTTGGGGCACCTGGCGGGGTTCAGTGCCATCCTTTCCTCTGGCACGCTGTTGGCGGCCGTTGGGTTTGGGCACAGCTTGCTCACCTCTGGCCTCCTGTACTACATGCTGGGCTCCACGCTGGCCGTGAGCGCTCTGTTCCTGCTGAGTGACCTGATCGACCGTTGGCGCAATGACGGCGCCAACTTGGCCCCCTATGAGCAAACCGATGACGCGCCATTTCTCTCGGCCGATCTCGTGCCCACCGAAGGCATGAACCTGGACGACAAGGAGCAGGCCCTGATCGGGCAGGTGATTCCAGCCGCTGCGGCCTTCCTGGGCCTGGCCTTCATGGCCTGCACGCTGGTGATTGCGGGCCTGCCACCGTTGCCCGGGTTCGTGGGCAAGTTCGCCATGGTCCATGCGCTGCTCAACCCGCTCGGCCTGGGCGCATCCCATGGATACCCGCTGGGCGCCGCAGGCTGGGCATTGGTGGCGCTGCTGGTGGTGTCCGGCCTGCTGGCGCTCATCGCGCTCACGCGTTCGGGCATTCGCCACTTCTGGTCAGCCCAAGGGCGGGCATCACCCCGTCTGCTGGTGCTGGAGGGCTTGCCCATTGCACTGCTGCTGGTGGCCTGCGCCGCTTTGGTGTGGCAGGCTGGCGCGGTGATGCGCTATACCCAGGCCACCGCCGATGCGCTGCACGCACCCGCCACTTACGTGCGCGCCATCATGTCAGCTGCACCCGTGCCAACCCCGCCGCGCGACCCGGCCACAGCACCCAAGGGGCCCACGCCATGAACAAGCCGCACAGCGATTCCATGGGCCACAACGCCTCGATGGCGGAGCAAAACAGCAAAAGCGCTTCGACCACCGCTCCCCGGCGGCGGCGCCCGCTGCAGCGGGTGGTGCCAGCGCCGCTGCTCTCCTTGGCTCTGCTTGGACTGTGGCTGGTGCTCAACCGCACGCTGAGCCCTGGGCACATCGTGCTGGGTACGCTGCTGGGCTTGGCCATACCCTTGGTCACCGCCGGGCTCCGTCCCTTGCCGGTGCGCATTCGCAAGCCCGGTGCAATGGTGAAATTGGGCTTCACCGTGGCCAAAGACACCGTGCTGTCTAACCTCACCGTGGCGCGGCTGCTGTTGGCGCCGAGCCGCCGGCGCCACCCGCCAGGTTTTGTTCACATCCCGCTGGACCTGCGAGACCCCAACGGCCTGGCGGTGCTGGCCATGGTGGTGTGCATCACGCCCGGCACTGCCTGGGCCGAGTTGGCGCTGGACCGCAGCATGCTGCTGCTGCATGTGCTGGAGGTCGACGACCCTGAAGCCATCGTTGCGCACGTCAAGGAGCGCTACGAGCGCCCACTGATGGAGATTTTTGAATGACCCCCGTGCTCGACTGGGCCCTGCCCATTGCCCTCTTTATGCTGGCCTTGGCCATGGGCTGCGCACTAATCCGCCTGCTGCGCGGTCCCACCGCGCAAGACCGCGTGCTCGCGCTGGACTGCATGTACCTGAGCGGCATGCTCATGATGCTGGTACTGGGCCTGCTCTACAGCAGCAAGAACTACTTCGAGGCCGCCTTGCTGCTGGCCCTGTTTAGCTTTGTGGGTGCCATGGCCATGGCCAAGTTTTTGCTGCGCGGCGAGGTGATCGAATGACCGAAACCGACGTTGCGGCTGTGCTGCCCCTGTGGCTGGAGATCATCGTGGCCGTGCTGGTGCTGGGAGGCGCCAGCCTCGCACTGCTGGGCTCCAGCGGCCTGCTGCGGTTGCCTACATTTTTTGAGCGCGTTCATGCGCCCGCCATCATCGCCACGCTGGGCTGTTGGCTCATCATGCATGGCACGGTGCTTTACTTCACCGTGGCAGACCGCAGCATTGCACTGCACGCCCTGCTGATTGCCGTGTTCGTGGCCATCACGGTGCCGATCATGTCGATCTTTCTGATGCGCGCGGCGCTGTTCCGCGCGCGGCAGATGGGGCAGAGTGTGCCCCCCAGCCTGAGCCAGCCCAAGACAGTACCTCCGCCCGAACCTGGCACGGCGTCGATCACACCACCCGACGCGGGCTCAGACACGCCCCAGGCACCCAGCCAGCAGGCTTGACCGAATTCACAAACTCCTGATTTGATAGCTGCCAGCGCTTACCCAATAAGCGCTGGCAGCTATTTTGACGACTATTTTCGGTCTGCAGAGCCGAACCCACCACCGCCCGGCGTGTGGATTTCAAACACGTCGCCCGGTTGCATCTCGGCCTGGCCAATGTGGTCCAGCAGCTCCACCCGGCCATCGATGCGCACCACCTTGTTGATGCCCACCGCGCCTGGCTGGCCACCCGCCATGCCAAACGCGCCATGGTGCCGGCCGTTGGACAAAATGCTGGCCGTCATCGGTTCGAGGAAGCGCACGCGGCGAATGCCGCCATCACCACCTTTGTACTGCCCCGCACCGCCCGAGCCCTTGCGGATCTCGTAGCCCTCCAGCCGCACCGGAAAGCGGAACTCCAGCACCTCCGGGTCCGTCAGGCGCGAGTTGGTCATGTGGCACTGCACGACGCTGGTGCCGTCAAAACCGCCCGCCAGTTGCCCGTTGGAATCCCACACACCGCCCGCGCCGCTGCCGCCCGAGATGGTCTCGTAGTACTGGTAGCGCGTGCTGCCAAAGGTGAAGTTGTTCATGGTGCACTGCCCCGCCGCCATCAGGCCCAGCGCGCCGTACAGCGCGTTGGTGATGCAGGTGGACGTCTCCACATTGCCCGCCACCACCGAGGCTGGGGGGTTGGGGTTGAGCATGCTGCCTGGCGGAATGATGACGTTGAGCGGCTTGAGGCACCCGGCATTCAGCGGAATGTCGTCATCCACCAGCGTGCGGAACACATACAGCACCGCCGCCATGCACACCGCCGTGGGCGCGTTGAAGTTGTTGGTCTGCTGCGGGCTGGTGCCGGTGAAGTCGATGGTGGCGCTGCGGCTTGCTGCATCCACCTTCACGGCCACGCTGATCTGCGCGCCGTTGTCCAGCGGCAGCGTGAACTGGCCGTCCTTCAGGCGCGTGATCACACGGCGCACAGATTCTTCCGCGTTGTCCTGCACGTGGCGCATATAGGCCTGCACCACATCCAGCCCAAACTCGCCCACCATGCGGCGCAGCTCCTGCTGGCCTTTTTCGTTGGCGGCGATCTGTGCGCGCAGGTCTGCCATGTTCTGCTGCGGGTTGCGGCTGGGGTATTCGCCGCTTTCCAGCAGCGCAACCATCTCCGCCTCGCGCAGCACGCCGCGCTCCACCAGCTTCACGTTGTTGATCTGCACGCCCTCTTCGTCGATGCGGGTGGAGAACGGTGGCATGGAGCCTGGCGTTGTGCCGCCCACATCAGCATGGTGGCCCCGGCTGCCCACATAGAACGTGGGCTCGGCCTCGTTGGCGATGTAGACCGGCGTGATGACGGTGATGTCCGGCAGGTGCGTGCCGCCGTGGTACGGGTCGTTGAGCACGAACACATCGCCGGGCTGCATCTTGCCCGCGTTCTCGCGGATCACGGTCTTGATGCTCTCGCCCATGGAGCCCAGGTGCACGGGCATGTGCGGAGCATTGGCGATGAGGTTGCCTTCGGCATCGAACAGCGCGCAGCTGAAGTCCAGGCGCTCTTTGATGTTGACGGAGTACGCCGTGTTCTGCAGTTGCAGCCCCATCTGCTCCGCGATGTTCATGAACAGGTTGTTGAACACCTCCAGCAGCACCGGGTCCACCGTGGTGCCCACGGCGTGCTGCACGGCACGGGCCACACGGCGATTAAGCAGCAGATGATCCAGATCGGTCAGTGCCGCTTCCCAGCCTGGCTCGACGATGGTGGTGGCGTTCTTCTCGGCAATGATGGCCGGGCCGGGGATCACATCGCCGGGGCACAGGTCCTCGCGCACCACCAGCGCAGCCTCGTGCCAGGCGGGCACGCCGTCCACACCACCGGTGTACATGCGCACGGTGCTGCGGCGGGGCACCTCGCGCGCGGGCTGCAGGGCATGGCGCGGTTCCTCGGGGGCATCGCCGGGCACAACGGCTTCCACCGACACGGCCTCCACCACCAAGCCCTTACCTTGCATGAGGAACGCGAAGCGCTGGCGGTAGGCGGCTTCAAAACCTGCGGTGATCTCGGCCAACGAACCGAACGGCACGATGAGCGCCGAGTCGCTGCCCTCGTAGCGCACATGCACGCGGCGGTGCACCACGGCAGTGCCCGCGCCAACCTGCTGGCGCTCCAGCTCGGTGCGTGCGGTGGTGGCCAATTGCTCCAGCGTGGCTTCGATGCCTGCGAGTGCATCAGGCACCAGCCTGGTTTCCACCGCCTGTTCGCGGATCACGTTCTGGTCCGCCAGGCCCATGCCGTAGGCGCTCAGCACGCCCGCCAGCGGGTGCACGAACACGCGCGTCATGCCCAAAGCGTCAGCCACCAGGCACGCATGCTGGCCGCCCGCGCCGCCAAAGCACTGCAGCGTGTAGCGCGTCACGTCATAGCCGCGCGCGACACTGATCTTCTTGATGGCGTTGGCCATCTGCTGCACGGCGATCTGGATAAAGCCGTGGGCTACGTCCTCTGCGCTGCGCCCGGTTTGCGTGGCCAGGTCGCCAAACTTGCGCGCCACGGCGTCGCCATCCAGCGCCTCGTTCGCGGCATGGCCAAACACCTTGGGGAAATGCGCGGGCTGGATCTTGCCCACCATCACGTTCGCATCCGTCACGGCCAGCGGGCCGCCACGGCGGTAGCTGGCAGGGCCAGGGTTGGCGCCCGCGCTTTCTGGGCCCACGCGAAAGCGTGCGCCGTCAAAGCCTAGGATGGAGCCACCGCCGGCCGCCACAGTATGGATGCTCATCATCGGCGCGCGCATGCGCACACCGGCCACCTGGGTCTCGAACTCGCGCTCGAACTCGCCCGCGTAGTGGCTCACATCGGTGCTGGTGCCGCCCATGTCAAAGCCGATGACCTTGTCGTGGCCTGCCAAACCGGCGGTGCGGGCCATGCCGACGATGCCGCCTGCGGGGCCACTAAGGATCGCGTCCTTGCCCTGGAAAACCTGCGCATCGGTCAGCCCGCCCGAGGACTGCATGAAGAACAGCTTAACGCCCGGCATTTCGCTCGCCACCTGGTCGACGTAACGGCGCAGGATGGGTGACAGGTAGGCATCGACCACGGTGGTGTCGCCCCGGC
>JBCNOJ010000142.1:0-10526 GCA_039593925.1 Acidovorax sp. | reverse complement strand
GCTGGTGAGCGACCGGCTGGAGCAGGTGCACAAGGGCCTGGGCGAGATGCAGACCCTGGCCGGCAGCGTGGGCGACTTGAAGCGCGTGATGACCAACGTGAAGACGCGTGGCACCTGGGGCGAGATGCAGCTCGGCGCCATCATCGAGAACGTGCTCACGCCCGACCAGTTCGCGCGCAATGTCAAGGCTGTGCCGGGCAGCGACGAGCTGGTCGAGTTCGCCATTCGCCTGCCCGGGCGCGGCGATGAGAAACCCGTGTGGCTGCCCATCGACTCCAAATACCCGGTGGAGCAGTACCAGCGCCTGCTCGACGCGCAGGACGCTGCCGACAAGGCGGCCATCGCGTCTGCAGGCAATGCGTTCGAGACCTCGATCAAGCTGGAGGCGAGGAAGATCTTCAGCAAATACGTGTCGCCGCCACACACCACCGACTTTGCGGTGCTGTATTTGCCCACCGAGGGCCTGTTCGCCGAAGTCATTCGCCGCCCTGGTCTGGTTGAGGCGGTGCAGAACGATTGCCGCGTGATGATCACCGGCCCCGCCAATCTGGCGGCCATGCTCAGCAGCTTGCAGATGGGCTTCAAGACGCTGGCCATCGAGAAGCGCTCGTCAGAGGTGTGGGGCGTGCTGGGCTCGGTGAAGACCGAGTTTTCCAAGTTCGGCGAAATTGTCGAGTCCGCCAAAAAGTCCATCGACGCAGCCGCCAAGAAGTTCGACGACGTAGGCGTGCGCACCCGCGCCATCCAGCGCAAGCTGCGCGATGTGCAGGAACTGCCAGCGCCCGATGCCACGGCGCTGTCCGGGCCGGTGCCTGGGGTCGACATGGAGGACGATCTGCCGTGAACTGGGCGCTGGCGCGTTTGATCCTGGGCCAGGTCTGCATCCATGCGTGCATGGCGGGCATGCGCATGGCCGCGCCGCTGCTGGCGTTGCGCGAGGGCTACAGCGCGGCGGCCGTGGGTGTGTTGCTCGCGCTGTTTGCGCTGACGCAGGTGTTTCTGGCGCTGCCCGCAGGCCGTTATGCCGACCGCCATGGCCTGAAACGGCCGGTGGGGTATGCGGTGGCGGTGGCGGCGGTGGGGGCGGGGCTAGCACTGGTGTTTCCGGTGTTTGCCGTGTTGTGCCTGGCTGCGTTGATGACCGGCGGTGCCACGGGCGCTGCCACCATCGCGCTGCAGCGCCACGTGGGCCGCGCGGCCCACGACGCGACGCAGCTCAAGCAGGTGTTCAGCTGGCTGGCGATTGGGCCTGCGGTGTCCAACTTCATCGGGCCATTCTGTGCGGGTTTGATGATCGACCACGCAGGCGCTTTGTCAGGGGCCGCTGCGGGCAGCAATGAGGGCTACCGCGCTGCCTTTGCGCTCTTGGCCATTCTGCCGCTGATGACCTGGTTCTGGGTGCGCGACACCGTGGAACTGCCACCCGTGATTGCCGCGGCGGGTGGCCCGCCACAGCGTGCGTGGGATTTGATGAACGAATTGCCGTTTCGGCGCCTGCTCATCGTGAACTGGCTGCTGTCTTCGTGCTGGGATGTGCACACCTTCGTGGTGCCGCTGCTGGGGCACGAGCGCGGGTTGTCCGCCTCGGTCATCGGCTCCATCCTTGGCGCCTTTGCCATTGCGGCCGCCGTCATCCGCGTGCTGATGCCCATGGTGGCCGAGATGCTTCGCGAGCGGGTGGTGGTGGCCGGTGCCATGGTCATCACAGCCGTGTTGTTCGGCATTTACCCGTTACTGGGCAGCGCGCTGGCCATGGGCGTGTGCTCGGTGTTGCTGGGCTTGGCTCTGGGGTCGGTGCAGCCGATGGTGATGAGCTTGCTGCACCAGATCACGCCGTCCCACCGCCATGGCGAGGCGCTGGGCCTGCGGCTGATGGCCATCAATGCATCGAGCGTGCTCATGCCCATGCTTTTTGGCACGGCGGGCGCTGTGATCGGCGTGGGGGGCCTTTTCTGGGTGGTGGGTGCCACGGTGGGGGCGGGCGCGCGCGCAGCGTGGCGAATGGGGTTGGCAGAGCCCCCGGGCCCTGCAGGCAGAGGGCATTAACACGCGCCCGCCTTGGCCCGGTGTTGCGCAATCAGCAGAACCGGGGGTGAGCAAAATCGCCGAAAAGGTGTAGATTTGCGCGATTCACACAGGGGGCAGGACATGCGCAGCGTTACATCGTGGTTAAGGCCCGTCCGTCACCTGGCGCTGGTTCCGGCGCTGGGCCTGGTTCCTGCCGCCCAGGTGCTTGCCGACGACGCGTTGGTGCAGGCGCAGGCCCTGGTGCAGCAAGGCGACGCACTGGGCGCTTTTCGTTTGCTGGATGCGCAAGAGGCCCAACGCGCTGGCGACCCCGCTTTCGACGAGGCCATGGGCCGGGCAGCGTTTGCTGCGGCGCAGTACAGCCGCGCGGTGATGGCCTGGGAGCGGCTGGTAGCCAACCAGCCCGACAACTTGCTTGCCCAAATGGAACTGGCCCGCGCGCTGAACGCGGTGGGTGACCGGCGTGGCGTGCAGGCGCTGGCCGAACAGGTGCGCACGCGTGCCATCCCGGTCGATGCCGCGCTCAGCATTGACCAGTTTCTGGTGTCGTACGATCGCATGGGGCATCAAGGCCTGTCCACCTGGAACGGCCACATCGACTTCACCCTGGCGCGGGATTCCAACGTCAACGTGGGCCCCGGCCCCGACGCCCCGGCAATGTCGCCTCCCGGCACGCCGCCGTGGGCGCTGGCTCCAGGGGCAGAGGCGCAACGCGCATCGTATGCGGCACTGCTGGGCAATATCCGCGGTCGGCACGTGCTGGATGCGCGTTGGTCGCTGATTGGCGCCGCCACGGCCGAGGTGCGGGGCCATTCGGGTGCCGGCAAGCCGTACGACAGCCAGCAGCTGGATGCCAACGCGGGAGTCTCCTACCGCATCGAGCGGCACGAATGGATGCTCAGTGCGCAGGGTGCCACCTACCGCCAGGACGGCGACACGCTGCGCAACATCGGTGGCGTTCTGGGTGAATGGATCTACCGGCTGGACGGCTTTAGGCAGTGGGACAGCTTTTTGCAGGTGCAGGAACTGCGCTACCCCGCACAGGGCTTGCGCAATGCGCGCCGCACGGTGGGTGGCACCTCCTATGTGCATGTCATGCGCAATGGCAGTCTGTTTTATGCCGGGCTTTACGCGGGCCAGGAAACGCCCCGCGACAGCGGTGTGGACAACCTGGGCTATGACCTGACGGGGCTGCGTGGAGGCATTCAGTGGGCTGTCAGCGCCCAGTGGGCCGCGTTCACACACCTCAATGTGGAGCACCGCCGCTATGGCGCCAATGACCCCTTCTTTGGTGTAACGCGGCGCGACAACCAGACCCACTGGGTGGTGGGTATTTCATGGCTGCCTGCGCCGGGCTGGCGCATCACGCCCCAGTGGGCGCTGACGCGCAACAACTCCACGCTTCCCATCACCGACTATGACCGCCGCAATTTCTCCGTCACGCTGCGGCGCGAGTTCTGAACAAGGCACGACCTCCGAGGGAGCCCGCGATGCAGCAATCCAACTTTCCTTCTTCCCGGCTCGCCCTCTGGATGGCGATGGTGGCCGCCTGGCCGGTGCAGGGCTTTGCAGCCGCGGGCGCGGTGCAGTTTGCCACCGGCGAGGTGCAACTGAGGCGCGGCTCCGAGGTGTCTGCCGCCGTTCAGGGTTCGGCTGTTGAGAGCGGCGACATCATTCTGACCGGCGCCGCCGGCAGGGCGCAAATCCGCTTTTCTGACGGCGGCCTGGTGGCGCTTTACCCCGATTCGCAGTTCACCGTCACCCGCTATGCCGACACGGGAAACCCCGCTGAGGAAAACTTTGCCGTGAATCTGCTGCGCGGCGGCATGCGCGCGGTGACGGGGCTCATCGGCAAGCGCAACCCCCAGAACTACAAGGTCACGACGCCCACGGCGGTGGTGGGTATCCGCGGCTCTGCGTTCCTGATCGCGTTCAACGCGCAGGGCGAATTGCTGGTGTCCGGCGAGCAGGATGAAATCGAGGTGTGCACCCAGGCGGGCTGTGTGGGCGTGAAAGCCGGTGAATCGGTGCGCGTGGTTGCCACCGACCAGCTGCCGCTGTACACCCACACCCGCGCCGTGTTGCCACTGCCCCTGCCACCCGTGCCGTTCATGGTGGGCGAGCAATTGACAGCAGGCTCTCGTGTCGGGCCCGATCCCACCCCAGCGCCCCCTGCGCCTGGGCCTGCTCCCGTGCCCACTCCACCCGCGCCCACGGTACCGCCGCCTGCGCCTGGCCCCGTGCCGGTGCCAGACCCTAACGTGCCGCCGCCGCCACCCACCACCGGGGTGCCCACACAGCCGCCGACGACCACGCCGCCCACGACGAGGCCACCGACCACCACGCCTCCAACGACGACGCCGCCCACGACCACGCCTCCCACTACCGCGCCGCCAACGACAGCGCCTCCGACCACTGCGCCGCCGGTGACAAGGCCACCGATTTTTGTGTTGCCGCCCATCGTGCGGCCCATCATCGTGCTGCCCCCCATCGCCGTGCCACCGCCTCCGCCGGTCATCCGGTAGGCGGCCGGGGGGCGGTGGCTGAGCACGCGGTCCCGGTTTACAGCTGGTAGAACGACTTGATGATCTGCCAGGCTTCCTGCGGGTCGTCGGTGTAGTGGAAGAGCTTCAGATCTTGCGCAGAGATGGTGCCTTCTTCCACCAGCACCTCGAAATTGATCAGGCGCTTCCAATAGTCGGTACCACACAGCACGATGGGCACCGGCTTGGCTTTGCCGGTCTGCACCAGTGTGAGCACTTCGAACAGCTCGTCCAGCGTGCCAAACCCGCCCGGAAAAGCCACCAGCGCTTTCGCACGCATCATGAAATGCATCTTGCGCAGCGCAAAGTAGTGAAACTTGTAGCTCAGCGACGGTGAGATGAAGCGGTTGCCGCTTTGTTCGTGGGGCAGGGCAATGTTCAGGCCGACGTTGAGCGCGCCCACATCGTGTGCGCCTCGGTTGGCCGCTTCCATGATGCCGGGGCCGCCGCCGGTGCAGATGTAGATGCGGTCGGCAGGCTCCTGCCGCTCGCTGTGCTCGGCCACGATGCGCGCGAATCGGCGTGCCAGGTCGTAGTACTTGGCGTTGCGCACGGCCAGGCGGGCGCGCTGCAGGCGCACTTCGTCGCCGCTGGCCTGGGCCTCGGCCAATTGCGCATCGGCCTCATCGGGTGCTACGAAGCGGGCGCTCCCGTACACCACGACCGTGTTTTCAATGCCCTGCTCCATCTGGCCCAGATCGGGCTTGAGCATTTCCAATTGAAAGCGGATGCCGCGCGTTTCGCGGCGGAACATGAATTCCGGGTCGGCAAAAGCGAGTCGGTATGCGTCGGCATGCAGAGGGTTGCCGTTGGCGGCGTGGTTTTGCAGTTCTGCCCAGGCTTCGGCCAGGCGGCGGTCATTGAGTTGGGTGTTGGCGTCCATGAATGGCCTACATCAAAAGAAAAGGGAAAGCGGGGGAAGAGGGGGAACGTGGAATGGGAGAAGGCGAATGGCCGTTGCCAGCGGCCCGCGATGAGCACGGGTGGGGTTGCAACGGGTGCTTGAAGGGTGTGAGGAAGAGATCCAAGAATAAAACAGCCGCTGGCGCCAGTCTATCAAGCGCGGGATGCTATGAAATAAGAAGCAGTTTGCATGCCCGCCACCGTGAGCGCCAGCGAGCCGAGCAGGTGCACTGCGGTTGTCCCCAACGCAGCAGCGTAGCGCTGGGCCATCAGCATCTCGACGACTTCGGCGGAGAAGCTGGAAAACGTGGTGAGTGCGCCCAGAAATCCGGTGACCAGCGCCAGGCGCCAGACCGGATCGAGCTGAGGCAAGGCATGGAACGTGGCGACACACACGCCAACCAGGTAACCACCCGCCAGGTTGGCGGCCAAGGTGCCCCAGGGGATGAGACCACCGGGGCTGAGCCACAGCCCAAGGCGCCACCGGGCCAGTGCGCCCGCACAGGCCCCCAGGCAGATTGCGATGACGTTCAGCATCCGGCCATTGTCGCCCAGCCAGGCTGGCGATAGTGCTCGCCTGGCTGGTGCGCTGGATGTGATGTGTTGGGAGCCGTGCTGCGCTGGGTTCAGCGCGCTGCCATCTGCTGCGGCAGCCAGGTCACGATGTCGGGGAAGATGTAAATCAGTGCCACGGCAGCGCACATCAGGAAGAACATGGGCAGCGAGACCTTTGCGATCCACGGCAACTGCCGCCCTGTCATACCTTGCAGCACAAACAGGTTGAAACCCACGGGCGGCGTGATCTGCGCCATCTCCACCACCAGCACGATGAAGATGCCGAACCAGATCGGATCGATGCCTGCGGCCTGCACTGTGGGCATGAGCACACCCATGGTCAGCACGACCATGGAGATCCCGTCCAGGAAGCAGCCCAGGATGATGAAGAACACAGCCAGCGCCGCAATGAGCTGCGCCTTGTTAAGGCCCAGCGAGGAGATCCATTCGGCCAGATGGCGCGGAAGGCCGATGTAGCCCATGGACAGCGTGAGAAACGCCGCGCCAGCGAGGATCAGAGCGATCATGCAGTACAGGCGCGTGGCACCCATCAGCGAAGCCTTGAAAGTGTCCCAACTCATTGAGCCTTGCACGGTCGACAGCACCAGAGAACCCACCACGCCCACGGCAGCCGCCTCGGTGGCGGTGGCAAAGCCGGTGTAGATGCTCCCCAGCACGGCAGCGATCAGCAGCACGACCGGAATCAGGCTGCGCGACTCCGACAGCTTCTGCATGAAGGTCATGCGCTCATCGGCAGCAGGCACCTGGTCTGGATTGCGCAGCGCCCACAGCATGATGTAGCCCGAGAACAGGCAGCCGAGCAGCAGGCCGGGCAAAACGCCTGCGATGAACAGCTGCGAGATCGACACCTCGGCCGACACGCCATAGACGATCATGATGATCGATGGCGGAATCAGCAGGCCCAAGGTGCTGGCCCCGGCCAGCGTACCCACCACCATGTTGTCGGGGTAGCCGCGGCGCTTGAGCTCGGGCAGCGTCATCTTGCCGATGGTGGCGCAGGTGGCTGCGCTCGACCCCGACACGGCGGCAAAAATGGTGCAGCCCACTACGTTGGTGTGCAGCAGGCGGCCAGGCAGAGCCTGCACCCACGGGGCCAGGCCTTTGAACATGTCTTGCGACAAGCGGGTGCGGAAAAGAATTTCGCCCATCCAGATGAACAGGGGCAGGGCGGTCAAGGTCCAGCTGGAGGCGCTGCCCCAGATGGTCACGGCCATCGCGTCGCCCGCGGGGCGCGACGAAAACAGCTGCATGCCGATCCAGGCAACGCCGGAGAGGGTGAGCCCGATCCACACGCCGCTGCCCAGAATCAGGAACAGCGACAGGACGAGCAGGCCGGTTATGGCGAGATCACTCATGGTAGGTATGCCAGGTTTCTTTATTCATTGCGCAAGGCTTCGCCGGAGGAGGCTTCAACGCGCTTGCCCATCATTTCAAGCACCAGCTCATCCAGGAAGGCGATCGCCAGAATCACCGTGCCCAGGGCCATGGCGATCTGCGGAAGCCACAGGGGGGTGGCGTCGCTGCTAGTGGAAATGTCGTGGAACTCGTGCGACTGCCAGGCCAGCTTGCAGCTGTACACCGCAAACAGTACGGCCAGCAGTGTGGCAATGGCCAGGGCCCAGATCTCGAACGCCTTTTTCATCCCGCCTTTGAGGAAGTTGAGCAGCAGCGTCACACGGATGTGTTCGCCACGCTTGAGCGTGTGGGCCAGCGCCAGGAAGCCTGTGGCCGCCATGAGGTAGCCCGCATAGGCATCCGTGCCGGGCACGTGGAAGTTGAACTGGCGGCTGATGATGGACAACAGCACCATGCCCAGCAATCCGACCATAAAAAGCGCCGCCAGAGCGGCGGCGCTGTCATACAGAAAATCAAGCAGACGACGCATGGGCAAAGCTTGTGTGTCGGTGGCTTGTTGCTTGCGGTAGGCGTCGATCAGCGCCTTGCCTTCGGGGCCGGCCTTGTCCAGCCACTCCTTGAGCATGGTGTCGCCCACCTTGGACATGTCTGCCTTCAGGGCGGCAGGAGGGGCTTCCACGTTCATGCCGTTGGTCTTGAGTTTGGCCACGGTGTCGGTGTTGACCTTGGCACTGGCCGCCCAGCCACGTGCTTCGGCGTCGGCGCCAGCCTTGAGCAGGGCGTCCTGGCTGGCCTTGTCGAGGGCGTCGAATGCCTTCTTGTTCACCAGCACGGCGTTCTTGGGCAACCAGGCCTGTGTGTCGTAGTAGTACTTAAGGTGTTCATATAGCTTGCTGTCGACGCCCGTCGCGCCAGAGGTCATGGTCGACTCGACCACGCCCGTGGCCAGTGCCTGCGAGAACTCGGCGGCCTGCACCGTCACGGGCTGCGCGCCCACCAGCTCGGCAATGCGTGCCGTGGCAGGGCTGTAGGCGCGCCACTTGATGGCCTTGAGGTCAGCAGCCGATGCCAGTGGTTTCTTGGTATAGATGCCTTGCGGCGGCCATGCCACTGCGTACAACAGCATCATTCCCTGCTCGGCCAGTTTCTTTTCCAGGAAAGGCTTTTGCGCCGCGTAGAGCTTCTTGGAAGCGTCGTAGCTGTCAGCCAGGAAGGGCAGGCCGTCCACGCCGAACAGCTGCCACTCGTTCTGGAAGTTGGCCAGCAGGATCTCGCCCATCTGTGCCTGGCCGCCTTGCACGGCGCGCTTGATTTCGGGGGCCTTGAACAGCGCAGCGTTGGCGTGCACGGTGATCTTGAGCTTGCCAGCCGTGGCCTTGTCCACGTCACTGGCCAACTGCACCATGTTTTCGGTGTGGAAATTGGTGGCGGGGTAGGCAGCGGCCAAGTCCCACTTGGCCTGGGCGAATGCCGATGTGGCGGCAAAACCTGCAGCCAGTGTCAGGGCAAGTGCGGTGACGGGGAAGATTCGACGCTTCATGAAATAGCTCCGCAGGGTTGTGTGTAACAAATCACTGTATCGGAAGCCGACCCAATTGCGATAGGTGTTTTGCCTAAACGCTGACAAATTGCCAACAAATTGCTATCGACTTGCCTACAATGCTACATGCACATCCCGTGCCAAGCCTGTTCTGTGTCGAGGTGCTTTACGTATGAAATCTGCCGCCAAGAAGGCGTCTGGTGATTCCGCGCCCATCGTGTCGTCTGCGCATCTGGTGTCGGCGCAGAGCGCGGAGATGAGCGAGTTCGAGTTTGGCCTCATCGTGGCGGGCAATGCGTTTCACCGCTGGGTGGTGCACTGCATGGCGGCTGCAGGACTCAAGGACCTTACGCCGCTCGATGTGGTGGTGCTGCACCATGTCACGCACCGCGCACGCGACAAACGGCTTGCCGACATCTGTTTCATCATGAACGTGGAAGACACGCACCTGGTGAACTACGCCCTGAAGAAGCTGCAGACCTTGGGGGTAGTGGCCTCGCAAAAGAACGGCAAAGAGGTCACCTACGCCGCCACCGAATCTGGCCGCGCCTACGTGCAGCGCTACCGCGAGATTCGCGAGAGCTGCTTGATCGACGCGCTCAATGCCGATGACGCCCTGAACCGCGACATTGGCGAGCTGGCCCGTTTGCTGCGTGTGCTTTCTGGGATGTACGACCAGGCGGCGCGCTCTGCAGCGTCGCTTTGACAGCCGCACCCACTCCTCAAGTTTGAATAAAAACTGCCTGTAGCGCTTATCTGTAGAGCGCTGATAGCTATCAAAAAAGAAGCATTTCATGTCCAACCAACCCTCTCCTTTGTCCCGCTGGCAGTTCTGGATCGACCGTGGCGGCACCTTCACCGACGTAGTGGGCAAGCGGCCCAACCCGGACGGGACTTTCAGCCTGGTCACGCACAAGCTGCTGTCTGAAAACCCCGAGCAGTACAAGGACGCGGCCGTGGCCGGCATCCGCCATCTGCTGGGCCTGAAGCCTGGCGAGCCCGTGACGCCAGAGCTGGTGGAGTGCGTGAAGATGGGCACCACGGTGGCCACCAACGCGCTTCTGGAGCGCAAGGGCGAGCCCACGCTGCTCATCACCACCAAGGGCTTCAAGGACGCATTGCGCATTGCGTACCAGAACCGCCCGCGCCTGTTCGACCGCCACATTGTGTTGCCCGAGCTGCTGTACGAGCGCGTGATCGAGGCCCAGGAACGCATGGGCGCGCACGGCGACGTCATCGAAGCGCTGGACGAAGCCCACCTGAAGGAACGCCTGTGGGCCGCCTACGACGCGGGCCTGCGCAGCGCGGCCATCGTGTTCATGCACGGCTACCGCTACACCGCACACGAAGAGGCTGCGGCCCGCATTGCGCGCGAGATCGGCTTTACGCAGGTGAGCGCATCGCACACCACCAGCCCCATGATGAAGCTGGTGAGCCGGGGCGACACCACCGTAGTCGATGCCTACCTGTCACCCATCCTGCGCCGTTACGTCGACCAGGTGGCGAGCGAAATGCCGGGCGTTAAGCTGTTCTTCATGCAGTCCTCGGGCGGGCTGACCGATGCGCAGGTTTTCCAGGGC
>JBCNOJ010000141.1:0-10543 GCA_039593925.1 Acidovorax sp. | reverse complement strand
GTCGGGCGGCTCCACGGCGCGCGGTGGGGGAGGCGGCGGCGGTGGAGGCGCGACCTGCACGGGCGGGGGCGTGGGTGCTGGAGGCGGTGGCGGGGCTGTGTCCACGGCGCGTGGCGCAGCCTGCTGGGGCACGGCGGCCCACAGTTCGGCTTCCACCGCGGGTTGGTCGGCGCTGTTCTTCCAGTTCACGCCCCAGGTCAGCGCGCCGATCAACACGGCGTGCACCAGCACGGCCAGCGCAATGGCGCGCAGGCGCGCTGGTGGCCGGGGCGGTGCAAACTGATCGCGGTCGTTGTGGGCGTGCATGGCGATGTGGACGGGGGCTGTGGTCGTGCGGATCAACCGCCTTGCTTCACGGAAAGGCCCACGCGCTGCACGCCGGCCTTTTGCAGGGCGTCCATGGCCTTCACCACGATCTCATACTGCACACCCTTGTCGGCGCTGATGACCACCGCGCTGGCGCTGTCGGCGCCCTGGGCCTTTTGCCAGCGGCTGGCAGCGTCACCGATCTCGCGCTGGCTCAGGCTGCGGGTGGCTTCGGGGGTTTTGAACTGCAGCGACCCGTCCTTGTTGACGATGACCTGGGCCACCACCTTGGGCATGTTCTTGGCTTTGCCCACGCTGGGCACATCGACCACGCCCGGCGTCAGCATGGGCGCCGTCACCATGAAGATGATGAGCAGCACCAGCATCACGTCGATGAACGGGACCATGTTGATCTCGTTGATGGTGCGGCGGCCTCGGCCGCGGGATGCCATGGCGGGCATGTGGCGCCTCCCGGATCAGTGGCCCGAGGCCGTGTGGCTGGCAGCGGCGGGCTGTGCGCCCAGGTTGCGCTGCAGGATGTTGGAGAACTCTTCGATGAAGGTCTCCTGGTGCGTGGCCACGCGGTCGATGTCGCGCGCGAAGCGGTTGTAGGCGATCACGGCCGGGATCGCGGCGAACAGACCGATGGCCGTGGCCACCAGCGCTTCGGCAATGCCGGGCGCCACGGTGGCCAGCGTCACCTGCTCCATGCCGGCGAAACCCGTGAACGCGTGCATGATGCCCCACACCGTACCGAACAAGCCCACGTAGGGCGACACGGAACCCACCGACGCGAGGAAGGAGAGGCTGGATTCAACCACGTCCATCTCGCGCTGGAAGCTCGCGCGCATCGCGCGGCGGGCGCCGTCCAGCAAGGTGCCTGGGTCGGTGATGCGGCGCTCACGCAGCTTTTGGTATTCGCGCATGCCGCTGGCAAAAATGCGTTCCATAGGGCCGGCCTGTTTGGCATTCTGGGCAGCGCTGGCAAACAGGTCGTTGAGGCTGGTGCCCGACCAGAACTCGCGCTCGAATTCGTCGTTGAGCGACTTCACACGCTTCAAGGCAAATACCTTGCGGAAGATGGCGGCCCAGCTGGCCACCGACACGCCCAGCAGCAGCAGCATCACGAGTTGCACCACCCAGCTGGCGTGCAGCACCAGGGAGATGATGGACATGTCTTGGGAGTTCATGGTGTGAGTTGTTCCAGAAGAGTGCTCGGAATGCGTGCGGGCCGCAGGGTGGCGGCATCCACCCATCCAATGCGGATGGTGCCTTCGGTCAGCAACAGGGGGGCTTGTTCAGTCATCTGCTCTGGTTTCAGGAGCGCCTGCTGCACTATTGTCAACGATGCGCGGCCGCTGCTTTGCAGAGCGGCGGTAACAATCAGTTCGTCGTCCAGCCGCGCGGGCCGGTGGTAGCGAAGCTGGGCATCGGTTACGACAAACATGCCCCCGGTTTGTTCCCGCAACCGTTGCTGGCCTACGCCCGACGACCGCAGCCATTCAGTGCGCGCCCGTTCGAAGTACTTGAGGTAGTTGGCATAGAACACGATGCCGCCGGCATCGGTGTCTTCCCAGTAGACGCGAATGGGGAACTCGAAAGCCATGGCGCTGTTTTATGCCAGCAGGCTGCGCAGGCGCGCCACCGACTCTTCCAACTGCGCCATGGAGTTCGCGGTGGAAAAGCGGATGAAGCGCTCGGGTTCGGCGGTGCCGAAGTCGCGGCCGGGTGTGACCGCGATGTGGGCCCGGCGCATGACTTCGAACGCAAAGTCCCAGCTCCCCCTCACGCCCAGGCGTTCTGCGGCCTGCGTGCAGTCAGCCCAGGCGTAGAAAGCGCCGTCGGGCATCACGGGCACATTCAGGCCCAGCGACTGCAGGGCGGGAATGAAGAAATCGCGCCGCGCCTTGAACTCGGCACGGCGGCGTTCGTATTCGGCAATGCTCTCGGCCTCGAAGCAGGCCAGCGCTGCATGCTGCGACACGGTGCTGGCGCAGATGAACAGGTTCTGCGCCAGACGCTCGACCACCGGCACCATCGCGTCGGGCACCACCATCCAGCCCAGGCGCCAGCCGGTCATGTTGAAGTACTTGCTGAAGCTGTTGATGCTGATGATGTTGTCGTCAATCGCCAAGGCTGTGTGGCCGAACTCTTCTTCGTACGACAGGCCCAGGTAGATCTCGTCGATCATCGTGATGCCGTCGTGTGACCGCACCACGTCGTGGATGCGGCGCAGCTCGTCAGGCGCAATCGAGGTGCCGGTGGGGTTGGACGGCGAGGCTAGAAGCACACCGCGCGTTTTTTCATTCCACGCCGCACGCACCTTGTCGGCACTCAGCTGGTAGCGCTCGGCCGCCGCGGTGGGCAGCAGCACGGCCTTGCCTTCTGCGGCGCTCACAAAGTGGCGGTTGCAGGGGTAGCTCGGATCGGGCATCAAAATTTCGTCGCCCGACTCGATGAGCGCCAGGCACGCCAACTGCAGCGCGGCCGATGCGCCTGCGGTGACCACAATGCGGCGCGCAGGCACGCTGACGCCGAAGCGAGTCTGGTACCAACCGCTGATGCGCTCGCGCAGCGCATCCAGCCCCAGTGCATTGGTGTACTGCGTGGCGCCGCTGTGCACGGCACGGGCGGCGGCTTCCTGCACCAGGGGCGGGGCGGTGAAGTCGGGCTCGCCGATGTTCAGGAAGATCATCGGCTCGCGCGTGCCAGCCACCTCGCGGGCCAGGGCCTGCGCAGCCTTGGCGACCTCCATCACATAAAACGGTTCAATGCGCTGGGCGCGCGTGGAAAACTTCATGGAATGGCATCCTGCCCCGACCGGGCCCCTTGTGGACCTGGTGGCGTGAGGGCGTAGAAAGAAAAGAAACCAAGCCGCCCCGGTTCAGTGGGCAGGGCGGCAGCGGGGCAGGGCAGATTCAGGCAGCGCCCGCGCCTGTGGCCTTGTCGGCGGCCACTTCCACTGCGCGCAGCTTCGGCGCCAGACCGTTGAGCACGGCGTTCACATACTTGTGGCCGTCCGTGCCGCCAAACTCCTTGGCGAGTTCGATGCACTCGTTGAGCACCACGCGCCACGGCACATCCAGGCAGTGTTGAAACTCATACACCCCGATCCACATGGAAGCATGCTCGATGGGCGAGATCTCACCCATCTTGCGGTCCAGCAGTGGGGTGATGAGCGCGTCCATATCGGCCGCGTTGGCGATGCAGCCGTGCAGCAACGCGTCGTAATGCACCGAGTCGGCTTTGTGAAAGCCCGCCAGGTCACGTGTGAACCTGTCAATGGCATCTGGCGCATTGCCGCCCACCAGGTGCTGGTAAAGCGCCTGCAGCGCAAACTCGCGGGCGCGGCTGCGGTTGGACTTGGACGCCGCCTTGCGCGTGCCGGTGCTCTTGAGGCCCGTGCGGCTTTGCTTCGGGGGCCGTACCGACGAGGGGGCTGGGGTTTGTTCTTCGCTCATGACAGCTCGTCCAGCAGGTTGGCCATTTCCACGGCCACGCGGGCCGCATCCACGCCTTTTTCGGTCTGGCGCGCGATGGCTTGTTCCATGTTCTCGGTGGTGATGATGGCGTTGGCAATCGGCACGTGATAGTCCAGCGCCAGGCGCGTCACGCCCGCGCCGGACTCGTTGGCCACCAGTTCGAAGTGGTACGTCTCGCCGCGGATGATGCAGCCGAGCGCAATCAGCGCGTCGTATTCATCGCTCTCTGCCATGGCCTGCAGGGCCACAGGCACTTCGAGTGCGCCGGGCACCAGCACGTGCTTGATGTGCTTTTCTTGCACGCCCAAGGCCAGCAGCTCTGCGCGGCAGGCGGCGGCCAGGGTGTTGGTGATGCTCTCGTTGAAACGGGCCTGCACGATGCCGATGTGCAGCTTCTTGCCGTCCAGTTTGTCTGCGGTGCCTTTGTCTGCGCCAAACATAGTGATGATCCTGTTCCTGTCTTTATTCTTTGGGGATGAAACCGGTGATTTCGAGGCCGTAGCCGGTCATGCTGGGCATGCGGCGCGGCTGGCCCATCAGGGCCATCTTGTGCACGCCGCATTCGCGCAGGATCTGCGCGCCCACGCCGTAGGTGCGCAAGTCCATGCGGCCGCGCTCGGGCGCCTGCGCCGCGCGGGCGGTGCCTTCGAACTGCGCCAGCAACTGGTCGGCGGATTCGCCGCAGTTGAGCAGCACAGCAACACCTTTGCCCTGGTCGGCCAGATACTGCAGGCTGGTGTCAAGACTCCATGAGTGCATGGAGCGGTTGACCTCCAATGCGTCCAGCACCGACAGCGGCTCGTGCACGCGCACCGGCACCACGTCGTCGGCGCTCCACTCGCCCTTGACCAGCGCCAAATGCACGGCCTGGCTGGGCTTGTCGCGGAAGGCGTGGACGGTGAAGGTGCCGAATGCGGTTTTCAGCTCGCGCTGTCCCACCTTCTCGACCAGCGATTCAGTGCGGCTGCGGTGTTCGATGAGGTCGGCGATGGTGCCGATCTTCAGGCCGTGTTCGGCCGCGAACAGCTGCAGGTCGGGCAGCCGGGCCATGGTGCCGTCGTCCTTCATGATCTCGCAGATCACCGACGCTGGGCTGCAGCCTGCCATCACGGCCAGGTCGCAGCCCGCTTCGGTGTGGCCGGCGCGCATGAGCACGCCGCCTTCGACGGCCTGGAGCGGGAAGATGTGGCCGGGTTGCACCAGATCGGCAGCCACGGCGTTGGGCGCCACCGCGGCTTGCACGGTGCGGGCACGGTCTGCGGCCGAGATGCCGGTGGTCACGCCCTCAGCGGCTTCGATGGAGACGGTGAAGGCCGTGCCCATCTTGGTGCCGTTGCGCGCCACCATGGGTGGGAGTTGAAGGCGCTCGCAGCGCTCGCGGCTCAGGGTCAGGCAGATCAGGCCGCGGCCAAAGCGGGCCATGAAATTGATGGCCTCGGGCGTCACATGGTCGGCGGCCAGGACAAGGTCGCCTTCGTTTTCGCGGTCTTCTTCATCCACCAGGATGACGATGCGCCCGGCGCGCATCTCGGCCACGATGTCCTCGACGGGCGAGATTGGCACAGGAGTAAGGGGGGAAGTCATGAAAAGAAGGCTTTCGTTGGGGCCGCTGGCGTCTTGGCGGTGCGGCGCAGCGCAGGTTCCTGTGGTTGAGGCCGCGGCTGTAGCGCCAGCAAACCCCCAGAACCGCCCAAAGAACATGCGATGCGGCGCTGCCGCACGTCGCAGGAGCCCGCACCTGTGCAAGGCCTCTGCAGAAACAAAGGGGCGATTTTAGTTCACCTAGGGCCAGCGCGGCGGTCTGGCGCCGCTTGGCCTTTGCTGCCGCTCAAATGGCCGAGCCTTGCAGCACCACGTCCGATGTGGGGTAGGCCACGCAGGGCAGCACGCAGCCTTCTTCTTTTTCTTCGGCGGTGAGGCCCGGCCATTCGATGGCGTAGCGCACGGTGCCTTCCACCAACTGCCCGAGGCAGGTGCGGCAGGTGCCGTTGCGGCAAGAACTGGGCCAGTCGATGCCGCCTTGCTCCATGGACAGCAGAAGGGGTTGTTCGGGCCAGGCGTCGCACTGGGTGCCGTCGGGTTCGACCTTGGCGATGAAGAAGGGGGTGGCGGTGGGCGTGTTCATGGCGAGGGAGTCAAAGGTTGCGACCGGCGTGCATCCACACCAGCAGCAGGTTGTTGGCCGGCATGGCGTGCCGCTGGGCCAATTGCAGTCCGGCAGCCGCTGCCACGGCCGTAACGTCATTGATGTGGCGGACGCCCCAGCTGGCGTCCTGCGCACGCAGGCTGGCGTCAAAGGCCAGGTTGCCGGGGGCCGTGGGTACGCCGTCTTCCAGATAAGGGCCGTAGGTGACCAGGTGGCCACCAGCCGCCAAGTGTGTTGCTGCGCCGTGCATCAGCCCCGCGCAGCACGCCCAGGGCGCAATGTGCAGCATGTTGGCGCAATAGATCAGGTCAAACGGGGCGCTGAAGGCAGCGCCCTCAGCAGGCCAGGTGGAGTGCAGCACATCCAACCGCCGCGGCGCATGCACGTTGTGCGCCTGTGCCTGGGCGGCCCAGCCGGCGATGGAGCCGAAGTGGGTGGCGTGCTGGTCGGTGGGCTGCCAGGTCCAGCCGGGCAGGGCGGTGGCGAAGTGGGCAGCGTGCTGCCCCGTGCCGCTGGCAATTTCCAGCGCCGCCCCCGTGGGTGCAAGCAGGGCCTGCAGCTGCGCCAGGATCGGGCCTTGGTTGCGTTCGGCGGCGGGGCTGTGCTGGAGTGCGGCGGTGGACATGGATGTTTTTGGGCTCTGGCGCTTATCTGGCAAGCGCTGATAGCTATCAAATCAGGATCGTTTGTGGGGTTTCCGGTCTGCAATGTACTGCACACCAGCTAACCCCAGGAGTGCCTGTTTTTTAAGCGGTGCAGGGATATGCCTTGCAAATCAACGACTTAAAACTGTCATACAGGGCTTGTGCAAGGTTATCCACAAGATTGTCCAGTGCAGAGAGGGATAACCGGGGCTGAAAGCGGCTTGGACCGCCAGCCCAAAAGGTGCCCAAGCATTCACCATGTATCTGCCTATTATTTGGGCGACACAAGGATAGTTGTTTTAAATCAATCACTTGCAGCGGCCGTACAAGTCTTTTCCCAAGTTGTCCACATGATTGTCCAGTGTGTCGTGGGATAAGCAGAGCAGGGTCGGCGCCGTTTGCCTAAAAAATAAGCACCGCAGCGGGTTTCTTTGCAAATCAATCACTTGGCGCTGTCATACAAGGCTTGTTCAGACTTATCCACACCATTGTCCAGTGCGCGCAGGGATAACCCGCGCGCCCGGGTTTTAGGGTCAATCCGTCACCTTCACGCCTTTCCAGAACGCCACGCGGCCCCGGATTTCTTCGGCTTCGGGCTTGGGGTCGGCGTAGAACCAGGCGGCATCGGCGTTCATTTCGCCGTTGACCAGCAGCGAGAGGTAGCTGGCCTGGCCCTTCCAGGCGCACATGGTCTTGTGGTTGCTGAAGGTGAAATATTCGCGCTTGAGCGCGCTCTCTGGGAAGTAGTGATTGCCTTCCACCACCACGGTGTCGTCGCTCTCGGCGACAACCACGCCGTTCCAGGTTGCTTTCATGGGGATCCTTGGGGTCAAAAAAGGTGCTGGCGCTTATTCATAAAGCGCTAGCAGCTATTGAATGTATAGCGCCAGATGGGCGGCTGCTTGCGCGCTGCGCCGCCCTCGCCAGAATGGCGGCATGAGCAGCAGCACCTTACCCGATTATTCCCACGGGGTCGCGTACGTTCGGGGCCACTACGTCCCCATTGGCGAGGCCGCCATTCCCATCACCGATTGGGGATTTTTGCGATCCGACGCCACCTACGACGTGGTCACGGTGTGGGAGGGCGCCTTCTTTCGCCTCGATGCGCACCTGGAGCGCTTTTTGGCCAGTTGCGCGCGGTTTCGGCTCGACCCGGGCCGCACGGCAGATGAAATCACGGCCGTGCTGGAGCAATGCGTGCGCCTGTCGGGCCTGCGCAGTGCGTATGTGGAGATGATCGTCACGCGCGGCCAGCCGCCCTGGGGCTCGCGCGACCCGCGCCAGGCCACCAACCAGTTCTATGCGTTTGCCGTGCCGTATGTGTGGATCGCCAACGAGGCGCAGCGTGAACGCGGGCTGAATCTGGTGGTGAGCGACGTGCGCCGCATTCCCGCCAGCAGCGTCGACCCACGCGCCAAAAACTACCACTGGAACGACCTCACCATGGGGCTGCTGGGCGCGCTGGACGCCGGTGGCGACACCGTGGTGCTCAGCGACGGTGAAGGCAACGTGGTCGAGGGGCCTGGCTTCAATGTCTTTTGCGTCAATGCCGAGGGCTGCCTGGTCACGCCGGCCGAGGGCGTGCTGGAGGGCATCACCCGCCGCACCGTCATCGAGATGGCCGCCGCGCTGGGCCTGCCGCTGCAGGTGCGAGCCTTGCCCGCGGCCGAGCTGCGTGGCGCGCGCGAGGTGTTCCTCTCCACCTCGGGCGGTGGCGTTTTGCCCGTCACGCGCGTGGACGGCCAGCCCGTGGGGGATGGCGCTGTGGGCCCGGTGGTGCGCCAGCTCGTGCAGACCTATTGGGACTGGCACCGCGACCCGCGCTACAGCCGCGCGGTGGCCTACTGAGCTTTGAACCAAGGCCTTGAACGGCTTCACTACCTGCCCAGGCCCGCACTGGCCTCGCTCTCACCGGTTGCATGGCCACGGCTTTTCGTTGTGAACCGTGAAGTCGCCTGCGCAACCGCGCACCTGTCCCGCGTGGCGTACAGTGCCACGCGCGGCGCGTGCGCCTGACCCTCTCTTTATCTTCCTCAGACAACAAACAGGAGAACCTTGCATGGACATCGAATTCAAGGGCCGCGTGGCCATCGTGACGGGTGCAGGCGGTGGCCTGGGCCGCCAGCATGCACTGGCGCTGGCCAAGCGCGGCGCCAAGGTGCTGGTCAATGACCTGGGCGGCGCGGTGGACGGCAGCGGCGGCACGGTGACGGCCGCGCAGGCGGTGGTAGACGAGATCCGCGCGGCAGGTGGCGAAGCGCTGGCCAACGGCGCGTCGGTCACCGACTTTGCGGCCGTGGAGGCCATGGTGCAACAGGCCATCGACGCCTGGGGCCGGGTGGACATCCTGGTCAACAACGCCGGCATCCTGCGCGACAAGTCGTTCGCCAAGATGGACATGGCCGACTTCCGCCTGGTGGTGGACGTGCACCTGATGGGCGCTGCCAACTGCTGCAAGGCCGTGTGGCCACACATGGTGGCCCAGCAATATGGCCGCATCGTGATGACCACTTCGTCCACCGGCCTGTACGGCAACTTCGGCCAGGCCAACTATGGCGCCGCCAAGCTGGCCCAGGTGGGGCTGATGCAGACCCTGGCCATCGAAGGCGCCAAGTACAACATCCACGTCAACGCCCTGGCCCCCACGGCCGCCTCGCGCATGACCGAGGGCTTGATGCCCCAGGAAGTGCTGGACGCCTTGAAGCCCGAAGCGGTGGTGCCCGCCATGCTGGTGCTGGCACACGACAGCGCACCCACGCGCACCATCCTGTGCGCCGGTGCGGGCACGTTCGAGGCCGCCCACATCACCCTCACACAGGGCATTCATCTGGGTATTGGCGCCGATGTGCCCGAGCAACTGGCAGCCCGCCTGGCCGAGGTGACCGAGCGTGCCGGCGAGCAAGTACCACAAAGTGGTGCTGCACAGGGAACCAACGAGGTTGGACGCGCTATGGCCGCAAGGGCTTGATGCCGGTCCGGGCGGGCCAGCGCCTGACGTGCTAAGTTCCGGGCCGACAGAAGTTGGACCGGTATAAACATATGAACAATCTGCACGAGAGACTGGCCGCCTACCCGGCGGACGCCCTGGGAGGGATCCGCCGCGGCATCGAAAAGGAAGGGCTGCGCGTGCTGCCCACGGGCGGCCTGGCCCTCACGCCGCACCCGTTGGCGCTGGGCTCGGCCCTCACGCACCCGCTGATCACCACCGATTACAGCGAATCGCAACTGGAGCTGATCACGGGCGCCCACAAAGGCGTGCAGCAGTGCCTGGATGAGCTGACCGAGGTGCACCAGTTCGTGCACCACACGCTCAAGGACAGCGGCGGCGAGTTGCTGTGGGCTTCCAGCATGCCCTGCGGGCTGCCTACCGATGAGACGATTCCGCTGGGCCGCTACGGCGGGTCGAACATCGGCCGCGCCAAGAGCGTGTACCGCATGGGGCTGGGCCACCGCTACGGGCGGCGCATGCAGACCATCTCGGGCATTCACTACAACTGGTCGTTGCCCGGCGTGACGAGCGAGCAGTACTTCTCGCTGATTCGCAATTTTCGCCGCCATGCGTTTGTGCTGCTCTACCTGTTTGGCGCTTCACCTGCGCTGTGCCCTTGTTTTGTGGAAGGGCGCGAGCACGGCCTGCAGCAGATGCAGGGTGGGGGAGCGCTTTATTTGCCCCACGCCACCTCGCTGCGCATGGGCCGCCTGGGCTACCAGAGCGACGCGCAGGCCACGCTGGCCGTGAGCTACAACGGCCTGACGGGCTATGCCAACTCGCTGCATGAGGCGCTGACCAAGCCGTATCCGGCCTACGAGGCGGTGGGCATCCGCAACCCGGGCGGCGACTACAACCAGCTGGGCACCAGCCTGCTGCAGATCGAAAACGAGTTCTACGGCACCATCCGACCCAAGCGCACCGTGCACAGCGGCGAGCGCCCGCTGCATGCGCTGCGCGAGCGCGGGGTTGAGTA
>JBCNOJ010000140.1:0-10651 GCA_039593925.1 Acidovorax sp. | reverse complement strand
AACAGCAAACCGCCCAGCACCACACTGAGCACCTTGAACCGGTCGTGCAATTGCTGCCGATCCCGGTCGGTCTCCTGGTTGGTGAACAGATGCACTGCGGCCAGAACCCTGCGGGTGCGCTCCAGTTCCGGCTCAGCCTTTTCTGCAATGCGGGCCGAAGCGGCGATGGCGCGCGCCTCGTCAGGCCCTGCTGAGGCCAAGCGGGCAGACCAGTCTTCCGCCTGGCGCAACAGGCCATCTAGGTCTTGCGCGATTTCCGGCAAAGCCGAGCGCCATCGCGTAGTGGTGCGGGGCCCCAGCGACGAGGTGTCCAGCGTGCTCAGCAGCACCTCAAGCCGGTCCTGCAAGTCCATGGCGGGCGCCTGGCGCGCCACCACTTGGTGGGCCAACAGGCTCACCCGGGACAGCTCGCTGTGCACGCTGGAGACATGCCAAAGATCGCTCTGCTGGTAGGGCTGCGCCAGCGTTTGGGTCTGGCGCAGGGTCCACCACAGCGTGCCCGACGTGGCCAGCGCCATGGCGGCGACCACGGCCAGCAGCCAGCGTGTGCCGGAGAGCTGGCGTGACAAATCGACGCCGTCCGGTCGATTCGGGGCGCGGCCGGTGGGCAGTTCTTTACCGGACGGAGATTGCATTGATCTGCCAGATGGTGCGGTTGACGTATTCCTGGGCCTGCAGTTGCGGCGTGCCGTCAAAAGGGTAGATCAGTATCAGCGGGCCTTTGTCGCGGATGCCCATGCGCTGCTGGTCGCGGCTGTAAGCCACGATGGGGTCGTAGCGCACCAGGTCGCTCCAAGGGATGTGGATGGCATAGTCGTTCAGTGCCTTCAGCTGTATCTGGCTGTGTTCGCCACCCCCCATCTGCTCGACCAGATACCGCAGGGAGACACCCTTCCAGCGGTGGATGCCTGGCATGCCCAGAGAGAGCGGCAGGGTGGTGGAGATTTCGCGCGCCGGGAGCTTTTCGAGGCCGCTGAGATCGCAGGCTTGCAGGCTGCCAGTCTGGGCGTTGCCAGACGATGTCGGGCCCGATTGCAATTGCAGCACCACCCGGCCTTCAGGAGCGCTGCATACGGGCGCGGCGCCTACCAAGCAAGGCACGGCCAGCGCTGCGAGCAGGCTCGCACCACGCAGATACGCCAAAAAACAATCCGGCCGGGTGTTGGCGGAGGCCCAAGGTCTGAACATCATCATCACTGCTTTCACGGGTTCCGCTCCTGTAGGTGCAGAAAGAAGCCCGCCTTGGCCCCTAAGCAAAAACCTGGATAAGGCGGGGTGCAAGCGGATGTAACGAACTATGCCGGGCGCGCCTTCCACCGGGGCGCTACCGGGGGCGCTCCGTAGGGAAATTGCCGTTGATTTAACAAAAGTTGACGAAGCTTGCGCCGCTTTCCCATGGGGCGCAAGAGCTTTGTGCAAGCATTGCTGCTGCGTTGGGTGTGATGACGCCGCAAACGCAATCGGTGCACACCACCTGAGCTGGCGATGACAAACGGTCGGTGGCTGCTTAGAAATTCATCTCGTAGTCCACCGTGATGGGCGCGTGGTCCGAAAATTTTTCTCCCTTGTAGATGGATTCGGTACGGGCCGTGGCCGCCAGCGCCGGAGTGGCGAGGTGGTAATCCAGCCGCCACCCCACGTTGTTCGCGTAGGCCTGTCCACGGTTGCTCCACCACGTGTATGCGGTGTCGGTCGCGGTAGGTTGTAACTGACGGTAAACGTCTACGATGCCGCCGCCTTCATCAGTTGTGTGCAACAACTTTGTCATCCAGGCCCGCTCCTCGGGCAGGAAACCGCTGTTTTTCTGGTTGCTTCGCCAGTTTTTGAGGTCGATTTGCTGGTGCGCGATGTTGATGTCGCCGCACAGGATGAATTCACGCTCGGCCTTCAGACGCATGAGGTGGGGGTGGAACTCTGCCAGAAATCGAAATTTGGCCAGTTGCCGTTCTTCGCCCGAAGAGCCGCTCGGAAAGTAGGCGCTGATGATGGACAGCTTGCGGGTCGGCGTATCAAAGCGGAGTTCTACATAGCGGCCTTCTGCATCGAATTCTGGCGATCCATAGCCAACCACTATGTCCGAGGGCTCGTGCCGCGTGTAGATCCCCACGCCGGAATAGCCCTTCTTCTGGGCAAAGTGGAAATGCCCTTGCAGGCCGGCGAGCCGCTCGAAGCGGTTGGCCATGTCGGCCGCCTGGGCCTTCACTTCCTGCACGCAAATACAATCCGGCCGCGTGGCTGCCATCCAGCTTTCCACGCCTTTGCTGGTGGCCGAACGAATGCCATTGAGATTGAGGCTGGTTAACTTGAACAAGGAATTTCCCATGGTGGATGTTGGCGCGCAAACCCCCGAGCAGGGCCAGCTGGCGCAGGAATTTGTGCAGTTTGCGGTGGAGTCCGGCGTGCTGCGGTTTGGAGAATTCAAGACCAAGGCAGGGCGCATGAGCCCTTACTTTTTCAATGCCGGTCTGTTCGACGACGGCCGCAAGATCGGTCGCCTCGCGGAATTCTATGCAAAAGCCCTGCTGGCCAGCGGCATCGAATTCGACATGGTGTTCGGCCCGGCCTACAAGGGCATTCCGCTGGCCGCCACCGTGGCGGTGGAGCTGGCGCGCCTGGGGCGCAACGTGCCCTTTGCCTACAACCGCAAGGAGGCCAAGGCCCACGGCGAGGGCGGCACCCTGGTGGGCGCGCCCCTACAGGGCCGTGTGCTCATCGTGGACGATGTGATGTCCGCCGGTACTGCCGCGCGCGAGTCCATCGCCATCATCAAGGCCGCTGGCGCCACCCCGCACGCCGTGGCCATTGCGCTGGACCGCCAGGAAAAAGCCACCGAAAATGGCCAGGACGTCGACCACAGTGCCGTGCAATACGTGCGGCAGCAACTGGGCATGCAGGTGTGCACCATCGCCCGGCTGGCAGACTTATTGCTGTACCTCTCGCACAACGGGGAAGAGGGGATGCGCTCCCATCATGAAAAAGTGCTGGCGTACCGCCAGCGTTATGGTGTCAACGAAGGGTAGATGACTTGAGCACAGCGGCGTGGATCTTGGGCGGAGTTCTGTTGGCCACCCTGGGCGCCGAAGGTGCTTGGGCGCAGCAGCAACAGGGTAGCGGCACGGGCGGCATCTACACCTGCGTGGACCGCAACGGCCGCCGCCTCACGGCCGACCGGCCCATTGCCGAATGTGTGGACCGCGAGCAGCGCGAGCTGAGCCCCTCGGGCGTGACGCGTCGGCAGATTGGCCCTACGCTCACCGAAGTGGAACGCGCGGCGTTGGAGGCCCAGCGCCGCAAGGACGCCGAAGAGCGGGCCAAGGTGGTGGAAGAGCGCCGCCGCGAGCGCGTGCTGGTGGCGCGCTACCCCAACAAGGCTGCCCACGATGTGGAGCGCGTCGCCGCCCTTCAGTTGGTGGACGACGTTACGGCCACGGCAGAAAAGCGCATCGCTGAACTGAACGCGGAGCGCAAGAAGCTGGATGTGGAAATGGAGTTCTACAAGAAGGACCCCAACAAAGCGCCCATGACACTGCGCCGCAAGATCGGCGAAGTCGACGAAAGCCTTGCCGAGCAGCAGCGCTTCATCGCCGGGCAGGACCAGGAAAAGCGGCGTGTGCACGCGCGCTTTGATGCCGAACTGGCGCAGCTGCGCAAATTGTGGGATGCGCAGCGCGTGCCGCTGCCTACTGCCGGCGTGGCCAGCGACGCTCTTCCGGCATCCGCTACGCGCTGAGGTGCGTTGGCACGCTGCGCCAACGCAGCGCATCGGATTGCGCAAAAGCCAAGGGGCCCGCAGGCCCCTTTTCCTATCGTGACGTGATCACCCCGCCAGCTTGGCGCGCAGCACCTCGTTGACCTGGGTAGGGTTGGCTTTGCCCTTGCTCGCTTTCATGATCTGCCCGACCAGCGCGTTGAAGGCCTTGTCCTTGCCCGCGCGGAACTGCGCCACGTTGTCGGGGTTGGCGGCAATCACCTCGTCGATGATCTTCTCCAGCGCGCCGGTGTCGTTCATCTGCTTGAGGCCCTTGGCTTCGATGACGGCATCCACCTCGGTGCCTTCGCCGGTCCACAGCGCATCGAACACCTGCTTTGCGGCGTTGTTGGAGATGGTTCCGTCGCCAATGCGTATTAACAGAGCGACCATCTGACTAGGTTTGACAGGCGCATTCTCGATGGCAATTTCGTCCGCATTCAAGCGTCGAGACAGTTCGCCCATGATCCAGTTGCACGCAATTTTGGGTGACACAGGAATTCCAGCTCCCGCAACCACTTGCTGGAAGTAGATCATGGTGGCTTTGCTTTGGGTGAGAGCGGATGCGTCGTACTCCGACAGTCCGTACTCGTTGACATAGCGCGCTGCTACAACACGTGGCAAAGCGTCCATTTGAGCGCGCTCATGATCGACCCAATCTTGAGAAATCACCAGAGGCGGCAGGTCCGGATCAGGAAAGTACCGGTAGTCCGCCGCGTCTTCCTTGGTCCGCATTGCGCGGGTCTCGCCCGTGTCGGGGTCGAACAGCACGGTGGCCTGCTGGATCGTGTGGCCGTCCTCGATCTGCTCGATCTGCCAGCGGATTTCGTAGTCAATCGCCTGCTGCATGAACTTGAACGAGTTCAGGTTCTTGATCTCGCGGCGTGTGCCCAGCGGCTGGCCGGGCTTGCGCACCGACACGTTGGCGTCGCAGCGGAAGCTGCCTTCCTGCATGTTGCCGTCGCAGATTCCGATCCAGGTGACGATCTTGTGCAGTTCCTTGGCATAGGCCACGGCTTCTTCGCTGCTGCGGATGTCGGGCTCGGTCACGATCTCCAGCAACGGCGTGCCCGCACGGTTGAGGTCAATGCCACTCTGGCCAATGAAATCTTCATGCAGCGATTTGCCGGCGTCTTCTTCGAGATGGGCGCGCACCAAACGCACGGTCTTCTTTTCGTCGCCCAAAAAGAACGACACCTCACCGCCCTGCACCACCGGGATTTCGAACTGGCTGATCTGGTAGCCCTTGGGCAGGTCGGGGTAGAAATAATTCTTGCGCGCAAAGATGCTGACCGGCGCGATGTGCGAGCCCAGCGCCAGCCCCAGGCGAATGGCGCAGGCCACGGCTTCGCGGTTCATCACCGGCAGGGTGCCGGGCAGGGCCAGGTCCACGGCGCAGGCCTGGGTGTTGGGCTCGGCGCCAAAGGCGGTGCTGGCGCGGCTGAAGATCTTGCTCTGGGTGGCGAGCTGGGTGTGGGTCTCGAAGCCGATGACAACTTCGTAGCCCTGAATGAGTTTCGCAGACATGGATCTGTCCTTGGCTATCACTATCAATTGAGGAGCTGCTCGCGCTTGCTACAAAAGGTTTTCAGATGAAAATGATCTAAAACCGTTTGTGGGCAAGCGCTGCCAGCTATGTTTTTCAGAGCGGCGAGCGCTGGTGGAAATCGGTGGCCTGCTGCAGCCGGTGGGCTGCGTTAAGCAGGCGCGCTTCCTGGAAGTAGTTGCCAATCAACTGCAGCCCCACGGGCATGCCGCCTTCGCCAAAACCCGCGGGCACGCTCATGCCGGGCAGGCCGGCCAGCGATGCGGGCAGGGTGAAGATGTCGGCCAGGTAGTCGGCCAGCGGGTCGCTGCCATGCTCGCCCAGCTTCCAGGCCACTGTGGGCGCCACCGGGCCGGCGATCACGTCGCAATCCTTGAACGCGTTCTGGAAGTCGTCTGCGATCATGCGGCGGATCTTCTGCGCCTGCAGGTAATAGGCGTCGTAGTAGCCGTGGCTCAGCACATAGGCGCCGATCATGATGCGGCGCTTGACCTCGTCGCCAAAACCTTCGGCGCGGGTCTTCTTGTACATGTCCACCAGGTCGGTGTAGTCCTTCGCGCGGTGGCCAAACTTCACGCCGTCAAAGCGGGAAAGGTTGGACGACGCCTCGGCCGGTGCAATGATGTAGTAGACCGGAATGGACAGCTGCGTGCGCGGCAGGCTGATGGGCACGAGCTTGGCGCCGAGCTTTTCGTATTCCTTGAGGGCGCCATCCACGGCGGCGCGCACATCGGGCGCCAGGCCTTCGCCAAAGAACTCGGCGGGGATGCCGATGCGCAGGCCGTCGATGCTGTCATTGAGCTTTGCGCTGAAATTTTCGGCGGGCACATCGAGCGACGTGGAGTCGCGGTCCGGATCCGGGCCGCACATGGCGGACAGCAGCAGCGCGCAGTCTTCGGCCGAGCGGGCCATGGGGCCGGCCTGGTCCAGGCTGGAGGCAAACGCGATCATGCCGTAGCGGCTGGCGCGGCCGTATGTGGGCTTGATGCCGGTGATGCCGCAGAACGAGGCGGGCTGGCGGATGGAGCCGCCCGTGTCGGTGCCGGTCACGGCCAGGGCCAGGCGCGCGGCCACGGCGACCGCGCTGCCGCCGGACGAGCCGCCGGGAATGCGGTCGGTGGCCCAGGGGTTGCGCACGGGGGCCGGAGCGTCAAAGCCCACGGGGGCGACGGCGGAGTTCTCGTTGGCCGAGCCCATGGCGAACTCGTCGCAGTTGAGCTTGCCTAAAGTGACGGCGCCCGCGTCGGCCAGCTTGGTGACCACAGTGGCGTCAAAGGGCGACTGGTAGCCCGCAAGCATCTTGGACCCGGCAGTGCTGGGGAAGCCCTTGGTGACGAAGATGTCCTTGTGTGCAATAGGCACACCAGCCAGGGGGCCAGCGGTGCCAGCGGCAATCGCGGCATCCTGGGCGCGGGCTTGGGCCAGGGTGATGTCGGGGTTCACGGCCACGTAGGCGCCCAGGTTCTGGTGGGCCTGTGCGCGGGCGAGGAAATGCTGGGCGGCTTCAACGGCAGAAACGCGGCGCTCGCGCAGCTCGGTGGCCAACTGGGCCACGCCCAGGTCATGCAATGCGGTGGAAGTCATGCGGCGAAAGTCAGTTCTTACTTACTCGATCACTTTGGGCACGAGGAACAGGCCTCGTTCGACAGCGGGAGCGCTTTGCTGGTTGGCTTCGCGCTGGTTGGGCTCGCTGGCCACGTCTTCACGCAGGCGCAGGGCCACTTCCTGGATGGCCGCCACGGGGTGTGCCAGAGGCGTGATGCCCGAGGTATCCACAGCCCGCATCTGTTCCACGATGTCAAAGAAGCCGTTGAGCTGGGTGAGCATGCGCTCACTCTCTGAAGGGGTCAGCTCAAGCCGCGCCAAGTTGGCAATGCGGCCGATGTCCTGGGGGGTCAGTGCCATAGGGAGAAAAATCCAGAGAAACCAGAAGTAAAGCTGTGATCCGGGCCGGGCCACAGGGAGTTATTCACAGGGGATGGGGTATTATCCCGGCTTTGCCGCAAAGCTCCCGAAATGGGAGTCAATTGCGTAAAAAAAGCCTAAGACAGCCCCCAAAACCAGGCGATGGCAGGCCGACGCGCGTGCTATGCCCGAGAGGATTTTTGAATGTTCGGAGCCTTCCGTCGGTACTTCTCCACCGACCTTGCCATTGACCTTGGCACCGCCAACACCCTCATCTTCGCCCGCGACAAAGGCATCGTTCTCGACGAACCCTCCGTCGTCGCCATCCGCCACGAAGGTGGCCCCCATGGCAAGAAAGTCATTCAGGCCGTAGGCCACGAAGCCAAGGCCATGCTGGGCAAGGTGCCCGGCAACATCGAAGCCATTCGCCCGATGAAGGACGGCGTGATCGCCGACTTCGTGATCACCGAGCAGATGATCAAGCAGTTCATCAAGATGGTGCACCCGCGCACGCTGTTCACCCCCAGCCCGCGCATCATCATCTGCGTGCCCTGCGGCTCCACCCAGGTCGAGCGCCGCGCCATCAAGGACGCAGCCGAGGCCGCAGGCGCCACGGCGGTGTACCTGATCGAAGAACCCATGGCGGCCGGTATCGGCGCCGGTCTGCCTGTGTCGGAAGCCTCCGGCTCCATGGTGGTGGACATCGGTGGTGGCACCACCGAAGTCGGCGTGATCTCGCTGGGCGGCATGGTCTACAAGGGCAGCGTCCGCGTGGGCGGCGATAAGTTCGACGAAGCCATCATCAGCTACATCCGCCGCAACTACGGCATGCTGATCGGCGAGCCCACGGCCGAAGCCATCAAGAAGAACATCGGCTCGGCCTTTCCCGGCTCCGAAGTGCGCGAGATGGAGGTCAAGGGCCGCAACCTGTCCGAAGGCGTGCCACGCAGCTTCACCATCTCCAGCAACGAGGTGCTGGAAGCGCTGACCGATCCGCTAAACCAGATCGTCTCGGCCGTGAAGAACGCGCTGGAACAGACCCCTCCCGAACTGGGCGCCGACATTGCCGACCGCGGCATGATGCTCACCGGCGGCGGCGCACTGCTGCGTGACCTGGACCGCCTGCTGGCCGAAGAGACCGGCCTGCCCGTGCTGGTGGCCGAAGACCCGCTGACCTGCGTGGTGCGCGGCTGCGGCATTGCCCTGGAGCGCATGGACCGCCTGGGCAGCATCTTCACAAGCGAGTAATCCGGGGGTGCCTGTCATGCCACAGGCACGCGACCATTTCATTGAACCCATGCGCCGCACATGCCACTGGGTACTCTAGAGCGCAGCGCTCCTCCTTTTTTCAAACAGGGCCCTTCGGCCCTGTCGCGTTTGGCCGTCTACAGTGCGCTGGCGCTGTTTCTGATGGTGGCCGATGTGCGGTTCAAGCTCACCGAGCCTGTGCGAAAAGCCGTGGGCACAGTGCTGTACCCGGTGCAGTGGCTCATGCTCAAACCGGTGGAGTTTGCCAACCACGGGGCTGGCTATTTTCAGTCGCTCCAGACTGCGCAGGACGAGGCGGACGCCGCCCGCAAGCAGATGACCCTGATGGGCCAGCGGGCCAATCAGGCGGAGCAACTGGCGCTGGAGAACGCGCGCCTGCGCCAACTGCTGGCCCTGCGCGAACGTCTTGAGACTCCGGCCCAGGCGGCCGAGGTGATCTACGACACGGCAGACACCTACACGCGCCGCGTGGTCATCGACCGCGGGCAGATGGGGGACGTCGAGCTGGGTTCGCCCGTGATGGACGAGGCCGGCGTGCTGGGCCAGGTCACGCGCGTGTTCCCGCTGGTGAGCGAGGTCACCTTGCTGGTGGACCGCGACCAGGCCATCCCGGTGCTGAACGTGCGCACGGGTGCTCGTGGCGTGGCCTACGGCGACCCGGTGGCCGGGCATGGCGGCGGTGGCATGGAGCTGCGCTTCATGCCCGCCAATGCCGATGTGCGCGAAGACGACCTGCTGACCACCAGCGGTGTGGACGGGCTCTACCCTTCCGGTCTGCCCGTGGCGCGGGTGGTGCGCGTGGAGCGCCGGGCCGACTCGGCCTTTGCGCGCATCTATTGCGTGCCGCTCGCCCAGGTGCAGGGCGCCCGCCATGTGGTGGTGCTCAAGCCGCTGGCCGACAACGCCCTGCCGCGCCCCGACCCTGTGCCCACATCTCCCGCCAAGCGAGGGACGCGCAAATGATGTTTCCCGCCAGCCTCGCAACCGCTCCCACGGAAGGAACCGCGCCATGATCATGCCGCGTGGCGAGCCCCTCCTGATGCCGGTGAACCCGGTGTTCATCGCCGCCAGCCTGGCGGCGGGCCTGGCCGTCAACATGCTGCCACTGGGCCGCGTGGTGTGGACGCCCGATCTCGTCATGGTGCTGCTGGTGTTCTGGGGTGTGCACCAGCCGCTGCGCATCGGCATGGGCGTGGCCTTTGTGCTGGGGCTGTGCATGGATGTGGCGCAGTCTGCCTTGCTGGGGCAGCATGCGCTGTCGTATGCCGTGCTTTCGTTTGCCGCCATCGCCATCCACCGGCGTCTGCTGTGGTTCAGCGTGCCCTCGCAGGCGCTGCAGGTGCTGCCGCTGTTTGCGCTGGCCCATGCGATCGAGCTTTTGCTGCGCATGGCGTCCGGCGGCATCTTCCCGGGCTTGTGGAGTTTTCTGGCGCCGCTGCTTGAAGCGCTGCTCTGGCCGCTGGCCAGCTGGGTGCTGCTCGCGCCCCAGCGCCGGCCGCCGGAACCCGATGAGAACCGGCCCCTCTAAAAGGGCATGAACGCTCCGCCGTGCCCGCCCGCCCTGCCAGAACACGTTCCTGCCGCGTTGCCATGGCCCGCCGCAGCCCGTGCCCTGGCTACCCCCTCCACACCTTCTGAGCCTGCATGACCGAGCTGCGCAACAACGAGGCCGACGCGTCCCGCTTCCGGATGCGCGTGCTGGCCGTGGGGGCCGTGGTCTTCCTGGCCTTCTGCCTGATCGTCGGGCGCCTGATCGTGCTGCAGGTCGTGCGCCACGAAGACCTGGCCGAGCAGGCCGAGAGCAACCGCACGGCGGTGGTGCCCATCGTGCCCAACCGCGGCCTCATCGTGGACCGCAACGGCGTGGTGCTGGCCACGAACTATTCCGCCTACACGCTGGAGATCACGCCCTCCAAGATCGATGACCTGGAAGGCACGATCGACGAGCTCTCGAAGGTGGTGGACATCCACGCGCGCGACCGCCGCCGCTTCAAGCGGCTGATGGAGGACGCGCGCAGCTTCGAGTCCCTGCCCATCCGCACCCGGCTGACGGACGAGGAGGTGGCGCGCTTCACGGCCCAGCGCTACCGCTTTCCCGGCGTGGACGTGAAGGCGCGGCTCTTTCGCACCTACCCGATGGGCGAGGTGGCCAGCCACGCCATCGGCTACATCGGCCGCATCAA
>JBCNOJ010000014.1:0-22515 GCA_039593925.1 Acidovorax sp. | reverse complement strand
GCCAAAGGCCAATAAGGAGAACCGCATGTACGAACTCGGAGTCGTCTACCGCAACATCCAGCGCACGGACGCCGCGACCGCCGACGCGCTCGCCGCGCTGGGCTCGGCCACCGTGCACGAGGCCATGGGCCGCGTGGGCCTGCTCAAGCCCTACATGCGCCCCATCTACAGCGGCCAGCAAGTCAGCGGCACGGCCGTCACCGTGCTGCTGCAGCCCGGCGACAACTGGATGATGCATGTGGCGGCCGAGCAGATCCAGCCCGGCGACATCGTGGTGGCGGCCGTCACCTCTGAGTGCACCGACGGCTACTTTGGCGACCTGCTGGCCACCAGCTTCCAGGCCCGTGGCGCGCGCGCGCTCATCATCGACGCCGGTGTGCGCGACGTGAAGACGCTGCAGGAGATGAACTTCCCCGTGTGGAGCAAGGCCATCAGCAGCAAGGGCACCATCAAGGCCACGCTGGGCTCGGTCAACATCCCCGTGGTGTGCGCTGGTGCGCTGGTCACGCCCGGCGACGTGATCGTGGCCGACGACGACGGCGTGGTGTGTGTGCCCGCTGCCCGCGCGGCCGAGACGCTGGCCGCCGCGCAAAAGCGCGAGAGCTTCGAAGGCGAAAAACGCGCCAAGCTGGCCAGCGGCGTGTTGGGCCTGGACATGTACAACATGCGCCCCGGCCTGGAGAAGGCAGGCCTGCGCTACATCGACTGAGCCTTTGTTTTTAAACGTTTTCGGCCTCTAGCGCTTATCCAGTAAGCGCTAACAGCTATCAATATGAGAGTATCAACGCCATGAGCGAATTCACCAAGACCCCCGGCTGGCTCGACTGGTACACCGGCCCCAGCAAGCCGCGCTTCCAGGTGCCCGCCGGTGCGGTAGACGCGCACTGCCACGTGTTCGGCCCCGGGGCAGAGTTCCCCTACGCGCCCGAGCGCAAGTACACCCCCTGTGATGCCAGCAAGCACCAGCTGTACGCGCTGCGCGACCACCTGGGCTTTGCGCGCAATGTTGTGGTGCAGGCCACCTGCCACGGTGCGGACAACCGTGCCATGGTCGATGCGCTGGTCCACTCTGGCGGCAAGGCGCGTGGCGTGGCCACCGTCAAGCGCACGGTCACCGACGAAGAACTGCAGGCCATGCACGACGCTGGCGTGCGCGGCGTGCGCTTCAACTTCGTCAAGCGCCTGGTGGACTTCACCCCCAAAGATGAGCTGATGGAGATTGCCGCGCGCATCCACAAGCTGGGCTGGCACGTGGTGATCTACTTCGAAGCCGTGGACCTGCCCGAGCTGTGGGACTTCTTCACCGCGCTGCCCACCACCGTGGTGGTGGATCACATGGGCCGCCCTGATGTGAGCAAGGGCGTGGACAGCGAAGAGTTCGCGCTGTTCCTCAAGTTCATGCGCGAGCACCAGAATGTGTGGAGCAAGGTCAGTTGCCCCGAACGCCTGAGCGTGAGCGGCCCCAAGGCGCTGAACGGGGAGCAGAATGCGTACGCCGACGTGGTGCCGTTTGCGCGCCGCGTGGTGGAGGAGTTTCCGGACCGCGTGCTGTGGGGCACCGACTGGCCCCATCCCAACCTGAAAGACCACATGCCCGACGACGGCCTGCTGGTCGATTTCATCCCGCACATTGCGCCCACCGCAGAGCTGCAGGCAAAGCTGCTGGTGGACAACCCCATGCGGCTGTATTGGCCTGAAGAAGTGGAGGTGAAGTAACCATGGCCTTGGACAAACCTTATCTGGACGTGCCCGGCACGACCATCTTCGACGCCGAGCAAAGCCGCAAGGGCTATTGGCTTAACCAGTTCTGCATGAGCCTGATGAAGGCCGAGAACCGCGCGCGCTTCAAGGCCGATGAAGACGCTTACTTGGCCGAATGGCCCATGACCGACGAGCAGCGCGCTGCAGTGCGTGCGCGCGACCTGAACTGGGCCATGCGCACGGGCGGCAACATCTACTTTCTGGCCAAGCTGGGCGCCACGGACGGCCTGTCGTTCCAGCAGATGGCGGGCAGCATGACCGGCATGACCGAGCACGCCTACCGCGACATGATGATTGCCGGTGGCCGCAGCCCCGAGGGCAACCGCGTGACGGGCGAAGGCGGCAACGCCCAGGGCCCCGCGGCCCAGTCCGATGCCTGGAAAGCGTGGGAGTTGTCGCAGCAGGAAGCACTGGCTGCGCAAGTCATGGGCGAGCACGCTGCGAAGCAACTGGCGAGCGGCGCAGCGGCCGACCATGCCCGCATCACCGCATCGGTGTTCACATCGCACGTGCCTGCCATTGGCGCCGCCATCGACCTGGGCAAGACCGGCGAGCCATACTGGCAGCCCCTGTTTGCCGGCTACGAGCCATCCAAGAAATGGATGGAAGAGAACCGCCCGGACGTGGTCTTTCTGGTCTACAACGACCATGCCACCAGCTTTGACCTGGGGATGATCCCCACGTTCGCCATCGGCACCGCTGCCGAGTTCGAACCCGCCGACGAGGGCTACGGGCCGCGTCCCGTGCCCAAGGTCATGGGCCATCCGGACCTGGCATCGCACATTGCGCAGTCGGTCATCCAGCAGGACTTCGACCTCACCATCGTCAACGACCTGAAGGTGGACCATGGCCTGACCGTGCCCATGAACCTGCTGTTCGGTTCGCCCGAAGCGTGGCCGGTCAAGGTCATTCCGTTCGCCGTCAACGTGGTGCAGTACCCCGTGCCCTCGGGCGCGCGTTGCTTCGCGCTGGGCCAAGCCATCCGCCGGGCCATCGAGTCGTACGACGAACCGCTCAAGGTACAAATCTGGGGCACGGGCGGCATGAGCCACCAGCTGCAAGGCCCGCGCGCCGGCCTCATCAACAAGGAATGGGATAACAGGTTTCTTGACCGCCTGATCGCCGAGCCCGCTGAGCTGGCCAAGGTGCCCCACATCGAATATGTGCGTGAAGCAGGTAGCGAAGGCATCGAACTGGTGATGTGGCTCATCGCGCGCGGCGCGATGGACGACGTGGCCGGAACAGGCCCGGCGCCCCATGTGGCACACCGCTTCTTCCACGTGCCCGCCAGCAACACGGCGGTCGGGCACTTGATCCTAGAGAACACTCCCAAGAACGCATAAGGACCGACACACCATGACCATCAAAGTCGCACTCGCAGGCGCTGGCGCCTTCGGCATCAAGCACCTGGACGGCATCAAGAACATTGACGGCGTTGAAGTCGTCTCCCTCATCAGCCGCGACCTGGCCAAGACCCAGGAAGTGGCCGACAAGTACGGCATCCAGCACGTCACCACCAAGCTCGAAGACAGCTTGGCCATCAAAGAGGTGGACGCCGTCATCCTGTGCACGCCCACGCAGATGCACGCCAGCCAGACCATCGCCTGCCTGGAAGCGGGCAAGCACGTGCAGGTGGAGATCCCGCTGTGCGACGTGCTGGCCGATGGCGAGAAGGTCGTGGCCCTGCAAAAGCAGACCGGCCTGGTGGCCATGTGCGGCCACACGCGCCGCTTCAACCCCAGCCACCAGTACGTGCACAAGAAGATCACGGCCGGCGAGTTCAACATCCAGCAGATGGATGTGCAGACCTACTTCTTCCGCCGCACCAACATGAACGCCCTGGGCCAGCCCCGCAGCTGGACGGACCACCTGCTGTGGCACCACGCTGCCCACACGGTGGACCTGTTCGCCTACCAGGCCGACAGCCCCATCGTCAAAGCCAATGCCATCCAGGGCCCTATCCACAAGGACCTGGGCATTGCCATGGACATGAGCATCCAGCTGCAGGCGGCCAACGGCGCCATCTGCACACTGTCGCTCAGCTTCAACAACGACGGCCCGCTGGGCACCTTCTTCCGCTACATCGGCGACACCGCCACCTACATCGCCCGCTACGACGACCTGGTGAACGGCAAGGAAGAGAAGATTGACGTGAGCAAGGTGGACGTGAGCATGAACGGCATCGAGCTGCAGGACCGCGAGTTCTTCGCTGCGATCAAAGAAGGCCGCGAGCCCAACGCCAGCGTGGCGCAGGTGCTGCCTTGCTACCAGGTGCTGCACAACCTGGAACTGCAGCTCAACGCTGGATGATCGCAAGCCAAATTGGCCGTTAGCGCTTTCCCAACAAGCGCTGATTGCTATCAATATAGTAGCTTGTGGCCGCGGGCAGGTGGGCGCACTACAATGCCCGCCACAGGCGCTGAGGGGCGCCTGCCCGCACAAGAGGCTCTCACCCTCACGTCACCGGCTCTTTGCAGACCCTGACAGACCTTTGCTTTTATCGGCCCTTTGCGGGAAGGACCGGTCACGCAAACCAGGAACCTGTCATGCAAGCCCCATCCCCTCTTTCCGAATCGTCCTCTAACGCCCCACCGGTCTCAGAGAACGGCGCTGCGCCGCTTACGAGCCGCAGCGATCGCAAGCGCGAGCTGCTACGCCACTACAAAGACAACCCGCCCGACGAAGGCGTGTACGCCATCCGGTGCACGGCCAGCGGCCATGCCTCGGTGCAGGTGCACGCATCCACCAACGTCGCTGGCGCCATCAACCGCGCCCGTTTTCAGCTGCGCATGCGCAGCCACACCGACAAGCGCCTGCAGCAACTTTGGCTGCAGCACGGCGAGCACGCGTTCAGCTTTGAGGTGCTGGACGTGCTCAAGCGCCGGGAAGATGCCACCCAAGAGCAGCGGCGCGACGACCTGGCCGCGCTTTTGGCGCTGTGGCGTGAAGAATTGGGTGCGGGGCCTGCATGAGCACCGCCACCGCACCGCTCGACGAACTCAAGACGCGTGCGCGCATTGCGCTCAACGCAGCCCGGCGTGCCGGCAACCACGACGCCAAGCTGCGCCATAGCCTGAACGGTGCGGCGCAACACGCAGGATTTGCGCATTGGGACCATGCGCGCACCGTGCTGAGTGGCTTTGCGCAGCAAGGGGACGATTTCGGTACCTTTTGGCACGTGGCGCGCACGGGCTCCCTGCTCAACCAATGGTTTGCCACCCATGCCGAGGCCCGCGCGGTGCACGCCCAAGACCCCAACGCATTCTTGCTGCCCTACCAGCGGCAGTGCGTGTTGGTGCAGGCGGAGTTTGTGGCAGAGCTGGGCGTAGATCCGCACGACCCCGCATGGGCTGCACTGGGCCGTGATGTGGTGGCCGGGTATGGCAGCCCGGCGTGGGCGCGGCTAGTGCGGCTGCGGCTGGCGCAGATGCGGGCTTAGCTCACGTCCTCGCAGCGGCTCCAGCGCGCTGCCCGTGTGGAACTGGCACCGCGCGCAAACCCGTTGAACTGGCCGTGGCAAGGCGTTGTGCAGCAGGCGGGGCAAGCCAAACGCTAAGAAGGGGCAACGGCGCCCCGGGTGGCCGTGTTGGCGCGCTCTTATCGAGCGCGCAGCTCGGCCTTGTGTTCAACGATGCGCGACACCAGCCCATAGTCCATCGCCTCATCCGCCGAGAGCCAGCGGTCCCGCTCGATGTCGGCCAGCACCACCTCCAGCGGCTTGCCGGTCTTCCTGGCAATGGTGCGCGCGATGCGCTCGCGCGCCTTCACGATCTCCCGGGCCTGAATGGCGATGTCGCTGGCCGGGCCACCCGCGCCCCCGCTGGGCTGGTGGATCAGAAAGCGTGTGTTGGGCAGGCAGAACCGCCGCTCGTGCGGCGCCGCCAGGTACAGGTGCGTGGCCGCGCTGCCCACCCAGCCGGTGCCGATCATGTTGACCGGCGCAGAAATGAAGCGCACCAGGTCGTGGATCGTGTCGCCCGACTCCAGGTGCCCGCCGGGCGAACTCACCAGCATGTCGATGGGCTCGGCGCTCTCGGCATCCAGCGCAATCAGCCGCCGCGCCACATCGGCGGCCAGGGTGTCGGTGATGGTGCCAAAGACCAGCAGAGTGCGCGCCTTGAAGGCCTTTTCTTCCAGGTAAGACGTGCGTGGTTCGGTGCTGTGGGTGGGGGAGGGCGAGGAAGGGGGCTGGGTGGTGTCCGGCGTATCCATGGGGCAAGTCCTTGAAAAAAAGTGTCAGGACTGCGTTGACGAACGAGGCGCGCCGGGCGTGACACCTGCATGCCTATGAATTGGCATTCGCACTCTCATGCCCGCGCTGTGCCGCGTGGCGCGGGCGTGGCAGGGCGGCCCTGCCTGCAGCAGGCCCGCACGCTGCCTGCCCCTTTTGCCGAACCGCTCAGCCTGCCGCCACGCGCTGCCCCGGTGCGATGGTGGGCGGCGCCGCGTTCAGCGTTTCTATCGCAAACCCCGCTGCCGCCTTGTAGCGCGCCATGAAGCCCTCGCGCTCCTCGCGTGGCAGCACGTCATCGATGTGGTCGAACACCCCGCCGCAGCGCTCGTCCACCAGCCCCAGCAGGCCAAACGGGCCAGCTCCCCGGTTGCGCAGCACCAGCGCAGAGATGTCCTTGCACAGTTTGTCGTCGTAGGCGCGCAGCGCCTCGGGGCCCACGCCATGCGCAATCAGCTGTGCGCCCAGCACGCGCGCATCCACGATGGCCTGGCTGGCACCGTTGGAACCCACGGGGTACATCACATGCGCGGCATCGCCCAGCAGTGCTACGCGCCCGTCCACCCAGGTGGGCACCGGGTCGCGGTCGATCATGGGGTATTCAAAAATGTCCGTGGCGCCGCGCAGCATCGCAGGCACGTCCAGCCAGCTGTAGTTCCAGCCGTCAAAGTGGTGCGCGAACTCCTCCAGCGCCACGCGCCGGTTCCAGTCGCCCTGCTGCCATCCGCCCTGGTTGTCCACCGTGATCTCGGCGATCCAGTTGATGGTGGCCAGGCCCGTGGCCGGGTCGGGCGGCGTGATGGGGTAGAACACTACCCTGTGCCGCATGGAGCCCACGCCCACAAACGATGCGCCCGACCGCACCGGCACCCCCGGCGTGGTGCCCCGCCACATGATGGCACCGCCCCACTGGATGGGCGGCTGCGTGGGGTGCATCTGTGCACGGACGGCCGAGTGCAGTCCATCGGCTGCAATCAGCAGCGCGCCCGCCACTTCGCGCTTCGTGCCGTCACGCATCTCAACGATGGCAGTCACGCCGTCTGCATCCTGCCGGTAGCCCACCACGCGCTGGCCCAGTTGCACGGCATCGTCACCCAGGCGGGCTTTGACGGTGCGGTACAGCATCATCTGCAACTGACCCCGGTGCACCGAATACTGCGGCCAGTGGTAACCCGCCTCCAGCCCGCGCGGCTCGGCATACACCTCGTTCCCGTTGCGCCCCACCAGCGCCCATTCGCGCGCCTGCAGGCCAATGGTGTCCAGCACATCGTTGCCAAACCCCAGGTCGTGCAGCTCGCGCACGGCATTGGGCTGCAGGTTGATGCCAACGCCCAGCGGCTGCAGCTCCGGCACCGACTCAAAGACGATGCAGGGCACGCCGATCTGGTGCAGGGTGAGGGCGGTGGCCATGCCACCGATGCCGCCGCCGGCAATCAGCACGGGGCGGGGCGAAGAGAGCTGTGAAGGGGTAGTAGGTGCGCCAGACATGCCGGGATTGTCCATGCAATGGCGGGTCGGGCTTGTCGCGGATGCCGCAGGTGCGTGCGGCGGGTGGTGCGTGACTTGGCGCTGTGGGCTGCGCCAGATCAGCGGGGCTTTCCAGGCGTGGGCATCGACGGTGCTAACCAGGCCAGATGCGTAATCTTTGGTCGATACGCCCTTAGGGTGTGTTGCACGCTGCACCAGCAGCCGCGCCTTCGGCCAGCGCCGCTTGGGCTTGTTGCAGCTCTTGTTGTTGCTGCGCGCGCTGTATCGCCGCAATCTGGGCCTAAACCATCTGAAACTAGGCCTGCAGCAACTTCACGCGCTGCTGCTTCGCCTTTGCGTCCATGTCGGAGTTGGGCGCAAGGGGACTGGATTTGCCAGGGTTAGTTGGAAAGAAAAATTTCACACGGCCTTCCATATCGCTTTGATGTGCTTTTTCAGCGACGAGATGGCATTGCTTAGTCTGGATTGCAAAGGCTGTAGTCGTCCGAGCATGTTTGTCGGGCGGCTAATATCGGCCAGGAGCAGCCGTTCGCACCAGGGGCGGGAAAGGGGTGTTGCATGCCTCAACAACAATTTCATAGCCCCCCACCTATAGTGAGTGCATGAAAACTCAGTCTCCCGCACCGAAAATTCGACCTGCGTCCGCCGCTGACGTAAGCGCAATGTTCAAAGTCAGAGCGTCCGTCGGTGAGAACACCATGACCAGTGATGAACTGTCAGCGATAGGTGTAACTCCCGAATCCATCGCGCTGGCGATAGGTAGTGCTCCTTGTTCCTGGGTAGCGACTGCCGATGAGGAAGTCGTTGGTTTCGCCATGGTCGACTTGGATGACGCATGTCTGTTCGCGCTGTTTGTACTGCCCCAGCATGAGGGGCGTGGAATCGGTACTGGCTTGACTCAGGCTTGCGAGCAAGCGTTGTTCGAGCGGCATTCTTCCGCGTGGCTTGAAACTGCCAAAGGGAGCCGCGCCGCGCGCCTATACCGTTACCTCGGCTGGGGTAATGAGGTCGAAATTGGTGGTGGCGATATTCGACTAGAGAAACAGCGCCGCTGACGGCTCAGGGCTCTGAGCCGACGGTGGGCATCCCTTCCCAAAAGCTGCCATTGATTCAAAACAGATTGATCGGCGCCTACAGCAGTCGCTAGGCGAGCCCGGTTGAGCCTACTGGCACGCTATAGTTTGGTGACAACCGCTTTCCGGAATTCGCGGAAATTTTCTACCTGTGTTTTGTGCATCTCATTGGCCGCAATTCCAAGCTGCAAGCTAGTTCCAGAGGAATGAGTGTCCACAATATCCCACACAACCCAGCTTATGCCGCAGTTTTTGCGCTCCAAATCACGATAGCTCCTTATGGCCAAGCTCAAGACGGAAGCGACCACACAACCCGACATCCTCGAATATCTGTCTGGGTATTCCGATTTCAGCTTCGAGCTAACGGTCCTGAAGATGCTCCGCGAACACGAGATAGCTTGCGATCACGGCGGCCACTACGTTGACCCGGTAACGAACAAGTCCCGCGAATTCGACATTCGAGCGACGAAGACGATCGATAAGTACCGGGTCAGGATGTCTGTCGAATGCAAGAACATCCGGGAGAATTTTCCGATTCTGGTGTCCTGTGTGCCTCGGCACGAGGATGAGAGCTACCACCAAGTGGCACTAGTCTCCGAGCCCAAACGAGATTCAAGTATCTTCAATCCGATGTCTATCCATCGCTCGCGGGCAAACGTACTGGACATACGAAGCGTGCACAGCCTCTACGGCGCTGGAGACCCAGTAGGGAAGAGCACGGTACAAGTCGGGCGAGCGATGGATGGTTCGATCACGTCGAATGACAGCGAACTCTACGAAAAGTGGGGCCAGTGCCTCAGCTCGCTTCACGGCATGGCGAAGGACATCTATTGGGACGGCGACGAGGATGACCTGTTAGACGCATACCTGTCAGCAGCTTTTCCATTCGTGGTAGTTCCGAACGGCCGTTTGTGGTCGGCCAACTACGATCTCGATGGAAGGTGTGTGTCAGACCCTACGCAAGTGGACCGGTGCTCCTGCTTCATCGGAAAGGACTACAAAATGGGTACCGAGATGGCAAGCGCGCGTCTCTGGGTCTCGCATTTGGACATCGTCACCCTCGACGGACTCCGTGCCTTTGTGGAATCTCACCTCATGACGGTCGAAGGGATGCAGAAAGTGTTTCCGCACGAGGGGCTGGCAGATGCCTACAAGCGCGCGACTGCCTAATAGCGGATCTAACAGTCGTTCGACTCGGACACGCAGCGGCATTGCTTCTCGAAGCTTGCTAGTGGACGTCCGGCCTCGCGGCGCAATTCCGCTGCGTGCCGGTCAAACTCCGCCGTTGAGTGACCGCTTTCGTTTGAGGTGAGTTGCCGCTCCTGGCCGATAGTACTCATTCGCGTACGCCTCCCGCATGTCTGCAACCAGCCTATCGGGGAACCTCAGTGCCTAGAGTCCCTGCTCTCCGATGATTCAGGTCTCTGATCACACCGCAGAACTCCCTCGCGACCCCAGCAACAGCACGCTCTAGGCCACGTCCTGCCCGTGTGCAGTCCCTCAGCCTGTGGCACCATGCCCTGATGCAGAACGGTAACCACACCATCCTGGCGCTCATGTACGCCAGCCGCATCGACCTGGTGCGCGCCGCCACGCGCCTGCTGGGCCCCGCAGATGCCGAAGACGCAGTGCAAGACGCCTATGTGCGTGCGCTGGAGGCCAACGCCCCTGCGCTCAATGCCGCCCAGGCTTGGCTGTTGACGGTGGTGCGCAATCTGGCCATCGACCGTTTGCGCCGCCGCCAGTGGATGGCGCAGTGGTTGACCGAAGCGGCGCAGACGGCGCAGGGCGATGCCGCCGCCAACCTAGCACCCTCGGCGGAGGCCGATGCGGCCCTTGCGCAGCAGGCCACGTTGGCGCTGCGGCGGCTGGCGGCGTGTGTGTCGCCGGCTGAAGGCGCTGCGGTGCTTTTGCACGCGGTGTTCGAGGTCAGCCATGCCGAACTGGCGCACGCCACCGGTCGGACGGAAGCGGCCAGCCGCCAGCAGCTGCGGCGCGCATTGCAGCGTTTGCGGCTGGCTCGGGATGGGGATGGCGATGCTGCGCACCGTGGCGAGGCGCGTGATGAGCCCAACGAGCCTGCGGCTGCAGTGCTGCGGATGTACCTGCAGTCGCTGAAATCGCGAGACCCGCAGACCCTGTGGGCCTTGCTGCGCCAGCCGCCCGTCAGTGCGTATGGCCTCCACGGGGCTGCGCTGGCATTGCAGCCCAGGTCGACGGCTCCGAGGGCTGCACTGCATGCGCCCGCCACAGTGAGTGGCGTAGTGCAGGTGGGCGGGCAATTGGGGCTGGTGCTCACGTTGGATGGTGTGACGTTGTGCGTGGTGCCGCTGGGCCCCGTCTCCGAGCAGGCGCAAGAAGCCGTAGTGGCGTAGCCAACGCGCAGGCATTCGCAATCGCTACATAGAAGGCAAAGCGCAATCACGCTCGTGGTGCCATGACTCAGCAGCCAATACCCACCTTCTTCGCCACCCCGCAAGCTTTCCGCGATTGGCTGGAGCGCCATGCCGCAAGCGCGTCAGAGTTGCTGGTGGGCTTTTACAAGGTGGGCTCGGGCCGCCCCAGCATGGGCTGGTCCGAGTCGGTGGACGAAGCCCTGTGTTTCGGCTGGATCGATGGAGTGCGGCGGCGCATTGATGAACACACGTATTCGATCCGCTTCACGCCGCGCAAGCCTTCCTCCATCTGGAGCGCAGTAAACATCGCCAAGGTGGAGCAATTGCAGGCAGCGGGCCGCATGAGGCCTGCGGGGCTGGCAGCGTTTGCCCACCGCAAGGCGCACAAGTCCGTCATCTATTCCCACGAACAGACGGCTGTGGCCGAGCTGCCCGCTGCACTGCAGCGCGCCTTTCAGCGCAACAAGGCGGCGTGGCGGTACTTTCAGGAATCCACACCACCCAGCTACCGCAAAAGCATGCTGCACTGGGTAACGTCTGCCAAGCGCGATGCAACGCGTGAGGCGCGGTTTGCAGAGCTGGTGGCGGCGTGTGCAGCAGGCGAACGCATTGAGCTGTGGGCGAAGCGGCCCGTGCCCAAACTTGGTTAGGGCCAGCAGCAACGGCGAGGGTGCGGCAGCGCGATCTCGCACCTAGTGTCCCGAGTGAGAAGTTCGTTTCATAAAGATGTCGAGAATCGCCGCCATGCGGCGTTGCAAACCACTGCGATAGCTACGGCTACCGCAGTGGTTTGCGCCTTGCCTGACAACGAACTTCTCACTCGGGACACCAGCATTGCGTGATGCAGGCGATCGGGCGTCGGCTACGCCGCGTGGTCTCTCAGCGCGGCACTATGGGCCGTGGCGCCGGGTACGCCATTGAGCCGTCCAGGCCATCGCTAGCGCCGCAGCCACCACCCAAGCGGCGGCGGCAGCCCAGCCGTGTCGGTCTACCGCGCTGCCCACCAGCAAAGGCCCCAGTGCCTGGCCCAGGTTGCTGCCTTGCATGAGCAGCCCCACGGCCAGTGTGGCGTGGGCTGGCGTGGCGGTCGCTTGCGGCACCGAAGACAACAGGCTGGCCGGCACCATTCCGCCCGCCGCAGAAAACATCAGGCACAGCGCAAAGGAAAGCCGCGGGTCCACGCCCGGCAGGAAGATGCCGAGCGCGCAGATGCCCATCACCGCAGCTGCAATCCGTATGAGCACCGTGCGCCCGGCCTTCTTCAGCCAAACGCCAGCGGCCAGATTGCCTCCGATGTTGGCCACGCAGGCAATGCCCGTCAGCAGCCCCACGGTGGTGATGCCCACCTGCAAGCGTTGCTGCAGCAAAACCGGCAGAAAGCTGAACAACGCGAAAAACATCAACGCATAAAGCAGGAAAGTGGAAGCCAAAGCCAAGGGTTCCGTCCGCACCACGTCGGTCAAGCGGGTGCGAAGCGAGGTTGCCGGCGTCGATGTATTGCCTGCGGTGCCTGGCGTGGTGGGCGTACTGGCGGGAACCTGCCACAGCACCAAGGCGGCGATCACGCCCGATGCTCCGGCCGCTGCGGCCCACAGTCCCTGCCAGCCCCCCAGCCATGGCCCGGTGAACATGGCCAGGGCGATGCCGCCGGGCATGAAGCAGCTCCACATCGCCATGGCGCGGGGGCGGTCTGCGGCGCGGGCCAAGCGCGCTATCACTGTGGGGCCGGCCACCGTGATGAGCAGAAAGCCCAGTCCTTCGAGCACACGCGATGCCAGCAACGCAGCAAAGCTGGCTTGCGGCTGGGCCAGCGCAAAAGCGGTGCCCAGCAGCGTGGCCAAGAGACCTGCCACCAGCATCCGCCGATCACCCGCGCGCGCCACCCAGGTGCCCGCCAGGACGCCACCCAAGGCTCCCATCAGGGCAAACGTGGCGCCCAGCGCACCCAGCATGCCCAGGCTTAGCCCGAGGCCCGATTGCAGCTGCGACGCAGCGATGGAAACCTTGCCAAGGTGGTAGGCCGACACCACACCGGCGGCCACCGCCACCGCTACCGAGCGCCATGGTGTGGTCTGTGCCGTTGGCGTGTTGTGCGCTTCGATCCTCTTCACGCCGTCACCTGCTCTGGTGCCGCCGCGGCCGCCAGTGCGCTGGCGATGCGGGCAACGTGGCTGCCTTGGAAGCGTGCTGCGTCCAACTCGTTGGCACTGGGCTGTCGATCGCCGCCGTGGCCGTCGTCGGCCAGGGTGGATGCGCCATAGGGCGACCCACCGGTGATCTCGTCCATGCGCAGCTGGCCTTTGAAGGTGTACGGCAGCCCCACCACCACCAACCCCAAGTGCAGAAGCACCGTGTGCGTGGACAGCAAGGTGGACTCTTGCCCGCCATGCTGGCTGCCTGTGGAGGTGAACACGCTGCCAACCTTGCCCACCAGCGCATCGCGCGCCCACAGGCTGCCAGCCTGGTCGAGGAAATTTTTCATCTGGGCGGCCATATTGCCAAAGCGGGTGGGCGTGCCAATCACGATGGCGTCGTATTCGGCCAGCTCAGCCACCGAGGCCTCAGGCACATCGGGCGCGTGGTGATAGCCCGCGCTGCGCGCTACATGCTGTGGTACCAGTTCGGGAACCTGCTTGATGGTGGCTTGCGAGCCAGCGCGGCGCACGCCCTCTGCCACGGCCGATGCCATGGTTGCGATGTGCCCGTATGCGGAGTAGTAGAGAACCAGAACCTTTGCCATATGCATGCCTTCGTTGATGTCTGGGCTTGAGTATGGCCATGCGGAGTGATCGATGGAAGGCCTAAAATTTTGCCGATCTTGATCCATGGAATAGATCATTCAATATGCTGGACGCTCTCACGCTTGATCAGATCCGCATGTTCGTCACGGTGGCGGACGCGGGGAGTTTTCGCGCGGGCGCCAGCAGGTTGCTGCGCGCGCAGTCAGCGGTCAGCCACGCCATTGCCAATCTTGAGAGTCAGCTGGGCGTGGCCCTGTTCGACCGCAGCGGCCACCGCCCGGTGCTGACGGTGGAAGGCGCGGCCTTGCTTGAAGACGCACGCGCGGTGTTGCTCAAGGTCGATTTCATGAAATCCCGCGCGCGCGGGCTGGGCCAAGGCGTGGAGACAGAGCTTTCGTTGGTGGTGGACACGCTTTACCCGCTGCCTGTGGTGGCTGCAGCGCTGAAGGACTTGCGGGAGGCATTGCCTGCAGTGCGCCTGCGGCTGGCGACCGCGCCATTGGGCGGGCCGCTGCAGGCGCTGCGTGACAAGCAGTGCGACCTGGCCATTCTGGCCGGCGCCGACTTTCTGGACCCACGCATTGAGACTGAGGCGTTGCAGCCTGTGCCCATCATCGCTGTGGTGGCCGCCGGGCATCCGTTGGCCCGGCGGCGCAAGGCGCTTTCGACCGTGGACTTGGCTGACCATTTGCAGATCGTTCTGGAAGACCCCACCACGCTGTCCCGGGGCCGCGACTTTGGTGTGTTGTCGCCCGAGACATTGCGGGTGGGCTCGCAGGAGGCCAAGCGTGCGCTGATTCTGGCGGGCGTGGGTTGGGGCCGCCTGCCCCAGTGGGCGGTGGCGCGCGAGCTGGCCGACAAGCAGCTGGTGCCCTTGGCGGCCAGTGGCCTGGGGCAAGGTGGCGTGGCGCACACGGCCACCTACCTCGCGCACCGCACCGACCAGCCGTTGCGTGCGGCGGCATCATTTCTGCGCGATGCGCTGCTGCGCCGCATGGTGGCTGGGGTGGCCGTGCATGCCGTTGCAGCCACGGCGCGCCAGCGCAAAAGGAGCACGCCTGCCGGCAAGCGCATGGCGTAAGCTTGGGCCATGCAACAACGAACCCTTGGACCTTTCTCCGTCTCGGCCATTGGCCTGGGCTGCATGAACCTCTCGCACGCCTACGGCACGCCCGTGTCTGCCGAGCAGGGCGAACGCGTGCTGTTGGCCGCGCTCGATGCCGGCGTGACGCTGTTCGACACCGCCACGCTGTATGGCTTTGGCGCCAACGAAACGCTGGTGGGCCGTGTGATGAAACCCCACCGCAACCGCTTCACTCTGGCGAGCAAATGCGGCATGCAGGGCGTGGACGTGAATGGCGATGGCAAGCTGGTGCGTGTGATCGATGGCCGCCCCGCCACACTGCGCCAGACCTGCGAAGACAGCCTGCGCCGCTTGCAGACCGATGTGATCGACCTGTATTACCTGCACCGCTGGGACAAGAGCGTGCCGATTGAAGACAGCGTGGGCGCACTGGCCGACTTGGTGCGCGCAGGCAAGATCCGCAGCATTGGCTTGTCGGAAGTGTCAGCCGCCACGCTGCGCCGCGCGCATGCGGTGCACCCCATTGCTGCGGTGCAGACCGAATACTCGCTGTGGACGCGCAACCCCGAGATTGCCGTGCTCGACGCCTGCCGAGAGCTGGGCGCGGCCTTTGTGGCCTTCAGCCCCGTGGCGCGCGGGTTTCTTTGCGGTGAGCTGCGTGATGTCAGCACGCTGGACGCCAAGGACATTCGCCGTGCCATGCCGCGGTTTGCACCCGATGCCTATGCCGCCAACCTGAAGCTTCTGGACGGCTATCTGGAGGTGGCACGCGATGCAGGTTGCACGCCCGCGCAACTGGCGCTGGCCTGGTTGCTGCACAAGGGCGAGCACATCATCCCCATTCCGGGCACGACCAGCGTTGAACATCTGCACGATGACCTGGGGGCTGCCGACGTAGCACTGGACGCGGCCACGATGCAGCGCCTGGATGCCCTCATCAACCAGCAGACCGTGGTGGGCCCGCGTTACGCCGCCCAAAGCGCACGCGAAGTGGACACCGAAACGTTCGAAGACCGCGCGGCATAAGCGGCGCGGTCTTCTGGTGCACCGATCAAAAACTGGCCGAGGGTTAGCGCCAGTTTTTGATGGAGGCGATGGGGCAATAGGGCAATGGCGCAGGCCCTGGCCGGGGCCCCAGGCCATCAACGGCCGCGCAGGTTGCCCTTGTCGTCGGCAATCACGATTTCGACGCGGCGGTTCATGGCACGGCCTTCTGGCGATGCGTTTTCTGCCACCGGGTGTGCCTTGCCGTAACCGCGCGCGGTGATGCGGCTGGTGTCCACGCCACGCTGTACCAGCGCGTCGCGCACGGCCTGGGCGCGGCGCTCCGACAGTTCCTGGTTGTAGCTGTCGCCGCCCACGCTGTCGGTATAGCCTTCGATCAGCAGCTTGCGGTCAGGGAACTGCTTGAGGAAGTTGGCCAGCTTGTCCAGGCGCGGTGCAGCCTGGGCAGAGAGCTCGGCCTTGTTGAAGGCAAAGAGCACATCACCCAGCGTCACCAGCAGGCCACGTTCGGTCTGCTGCGCTTCCATATCACGCAGCTGGGCTTCCAGCGCACGCACGCGGTCTTGCGCTGCATTGGCCTGGGCCATGGCAGCTGCGGCTTGTGCCTGCTGCTGCGCGGCACGTTGTTCTGCGCTCATGGCCTGTTGCTGCGCCATCTGTGCGTTGCGGGCTTGTGCGTCGGCACGCATGCGCGCTGCATCGGCCTCCTGTGTGCGGGCCTGCAAGCGGATGCGGTCGGCCTCGCTGCCAGCCTGCTGGATATTGGCATCCAGTTGGCGCGCGCGGGCGGCGTTCACGGCAATCTCGGCACGCTGGCGGGCCACATAAGCCAGGTGATTTGTTTCGGAGGTGTCGCGGTCATCGGCCCAGCCACGGTCAGCGCGAGCCATGGCTTCGGTGGCTTGCTTGAGCTCCAGTTGTGCGTATTGGTTGACGGCAGGGTCACCCGCTGCGGTGCTGACTGCCGCGCGCGCTTGCTCCAGCGCTGGTGGTGGCGTAGTGCTGGCGCAGGCGGCAAGAAGGCCCACAGCGATCAGGCTGGTGCACAGGGCGGTGGTTCGGTGAAGAAAATTTGGCATGGTGTTTGTATTCCTGTAGAGGGTTCTTTACCCGGCACAGCTGCGTGTGGCTGGCGTGGTGGCAAGACCGTTTTGGATGAGGTCGCTGCGCTATGCGCGGAGCAGGCAGAGCGGGGTTAGGTCAGCAATGGTGCTCATCGGGGAGAGCGTCGCTGAATCTCTTCTTGCAGTGCACGGATGCTGTCCTGCACTTGCGCCAAGTTGGTGGCATTGCGCGCTGCGTCGGCGCGGGTTTCGGCCACGCGGGCGTCCACCTCGGCTTCAGCGGCGAGGCGGCGTGCAGCGGTGTAGTCCTCTGTGGCCATGGCGCGCTCGGCTTGCACCAGCTTTTCGCGGGCTTGCTGCAGTTCCACCGGCGCATTGGCAGCCACGGCGGGCGCTGCAGCCACGCGGTCAACGGTGGTGCGCGTTACGGCCATCTGTTCAGTGGGCGCTGGTGTCGACGAGCAGGCAGCCAGCGTGCCCACCAGTGCGAGGGCGGCAGTGGTTCGAATTAATGTGGATGAGTACATGGTTTGTTGGACTCCTCTGAGGGTTGCAATGCAAAGGGTTTGGTGCGCCGCGCCAACGTGTTGGAGCGTGCGGCCAGGGGGTGAGCTGGCGTAAAGTGATTCTTGTGCGCAAGCTGCGAAGAGGGCGTAGGCACCACCTCTGTATTGCTGTGGGGCATGTCTTACGAATGCTTGCACTGCATGGCAGGGCTACGCTCTTGCCATATCAAGGGAACTCTGGCTAGGGTCGTGGCTCGACCTAAAGACCAACGCTCTTCCAACGTTGCGCAGTGCCATGCCCGAGCGCCTTTTGTCGCAGCGCGCACTGAAGAGGCTGATTGCCTGCCGATGGCGCATTGCGGCCAAAAAAAGCAGTTTTATTGGCCAATGTGAGCCCGCACCCATCGCGGCGCCAATCGCTCCCTTGGCTTTTTCGTGACGTTTTTGGGTCGCCTCAGCGGCGTGTGTTGCGCCAGCCTTTGGTGAAACGTCCCAGTGGGTGTTCACACCTTTTTTCAATTCTTCAACAGGAGTGCCTGCATGCCCCCATCGTCCCCTTTCATCACCTGGGTCCAGGAAACCACGTTGGCTGGCGTGCCGCTATGGAGCTTGCTGATTTCTCTGACCGCCACCGTGGTGACCTATGGCGCCATATTGGTGGCCTTGCGTGTGCTGACAGGCCGCGCTAAAGCATGGTCTTCACAGTCGCGCAGCGGCATGGCAGCCACGATGGTGGATGTGCTGGAAGCCACAAGCCGCATGCTGATGCTGGTGGTGGCGCTGCTGGTCGGTGCTGCTTTGCTGGATTTGCCAGGTCGATGGGAAGCGCGCCTGAGCCAGCTGTGGTTTGTGGCGGTGGCGTTGCAGATGGGGCTTTGGGGCATGCGCGCAATTGGCATTGGCGCGCGGCGGTATGTGGAAAGGCACTCTGCCAATGGCATGACCCAGGTCAGCGCCTCGGCCACGCTGATGTCCTGGGGTTTGCGCACACTGCTGTGGAGCGTGATCTTGCTCGCCGTGCTCTCCAACCTGGGCGTCAACATCACAGCGTTCATCGCCAGCCTGGGAGTGGGCGGTATCGCTGTGGCGCTGGCCGTGCAGAACATTCTGGGAGACCTGTTTGCATCGTTGGCCATTGCGGTGGACAAGCCTTTCAAGGTGGGCGACTTTGTGGTGGTGGGCAACGTGGCGGGTACGGTGCAGATGATCGGCCTCAAGACGACCCGCATCCGCAGCTTGCAGGGTGAAGAGGTGGTGATGTCCAACACCGACCTGCTCAAGCAGACCATCAGCAACTACCGCCCCATGCAGGAGCGGCGCATCGTGTTCGCCTTCAGTGTGATGTTCGATACGCCCATTGAGAAGGTGGAGGCGATCCCGGGCGTGGTGCGCCAACTGGTTGAATCCCATGAGCAGCTGCGCTTTGACCGTGCGCACCTGAAGGCATTCGGCGCTGGCTCGCTCGATTTTGAAGTCGTCTACATCGTGAAAGATCCTGCCTTTGGCGTCTACATGGACATGCAGCAGGCCATCAATCTGGGGCTGATGCGCGAGTTTGCAGCGATGGACGTGCAGTTTGCGATGCCGGTGCGAACCCTCCATGTGGCCAACGGTTTTGAAGGAGGTGGCGATGGGTTTGGGCCAGCCCGCCCCGTGCCGGTGGCAGCGGCCGAGGTGCGCACCCGCAGCGATGTGCCACCACATGCCGGCATTCGGACCTAGAGGCCCCTTGCACGGACCAGGCGGGTCAGCGAGCGCAATGGATCGAGAGGGACGACAATGCGCAAAACGCAGCTAGAGCCATCGCTGCTACGAGTGTTGCGATGCACCAGACGGCCAGGGACCGCTGATGCACAAGGCGCGCTGATCTATGCAGAGGGTTCTTGGGTGCAGCAACGCGACACTACTGCGCTGGCAGCGCATAGGCTATGACATGGTCCCCCGCTTTGGTGCCCAGTGAACCATGCCCGCCTGCCACCACCAGCAGGTATTGGCGGCCGTCTTCGCCCAGGTAGGTCATGGGGGTAGCCTGGCCGCCAGCGGGCAGGCGGCTGCGCCAGATCTCATCCCCATTGCGCACGTCATACCCACGCACGTAGTAGTCCAGCGTGCCCGAAAGGAAAGCCACGCCGCCCGCAGTCATGATGGGACCACCGAGGTTGGGAACGCCCATGCGGAAGGGCAGCGGCACCGGGGCGCGGTCTCGCACAGTGCCGTTGCGGTGCATCCAGACAACCTGGCCTGTGGTGAGGTCTGCAGCGGCCACGTAGCCCCAAGGCGGTTGCTGGCACGGGAGGCCCAGGGGCGAGGTGAACGGGGCTAGCTTGACAGCAAACGGCGCGCCCAGGTTTTCGTTGAGAGGCGGCAGGCTGCCTTGCGGCGAACCTTTGTCTTGCACATAGTGCGACGTGTCGTCCTTGCGGCGCACCAGTTGCGATGTGAAGGCCAGATAAGTGGGCGTGGTGAACGCGATCTGGCGTTCTGGGTCGACCGAGATGCCGCCCCAGTTGAACACGCCGAAGTTGCCCGGGTAAACCAAACTGCCACGCTCTGATGGGGGCGTATAGCGGCCTTCATACCGCAACTGCCTGAAGGCGATCCGGCAAGCCAGTTGGTCGAACAGCGTGGCGCCCCACATGTCGCTTTCGGTCAGGGGCGGTGGGTCGAACGACAGGGCCGACTTGGGTTGTGTGAGAGCCGTGTAGTCACCCTCGGCCGCACCCTGCGGTGCCGGCACCTCACGCACGGGCAGGATAGGCTGACCCGTGCGCCGGTCCAGCACGTACAGGTCGCCTTGTTTGGTGGGCTGCACCAGCGCGGGCACTGTCTCGCCATTCACCGTCAGGTCCACGAGGCTGGGCTGCGATGGGACATCGTAGTCCCACAGGTCGTGGCGCACAGTCTGATACACCCAACGCACCTGGCCTGTGGCCAGGTCCAGCGCCACCACGGACGACGAGAAGCGCTCGGCGGCCTCGCTGCGTTTGCCGCCCCATTGGTCGGGCGGCTGGTTGCCCATGGGGATGTAGACCATGCCCAGGCGTTCGTCGGCACTCGCAATCGACCAGCTGTTGGGCGAGTTGGGCGTGTACTGCTGACCCGCAGGCAGGGGCGCCGTGTTGTCCGGATTGCCCGAATCCCAGTTCCACACGAGTGCGCCGCTGTCTGCATCGAACGCGCGGATCACGCCAGAGGCCTCTTGCGTCGAGACGTTGTCGAGCACCGTGCCAGCGACGATCAGCAGGTTCCGTGTGGCGACCACCGGCGAGGTGGAGTAATACGAGCCGGGTTTGACATTGGGCATGCGGTCCCAGAGGTCGATCTGGCCTGTGCCGTTGCCGAAGTTCGTGCACACAGCGCCGGAATCAGGGTCCAGCGCCAGCACGCGGCCGTCAGCGGTTGGCATGTACAGCTTGGCGGCGCAGTCTGAGCGAGTGGCGGGCGCCGTTTGTGCGGCCACCGGCTGGCCAGCGATGGGGGTTGTGCCTGGGCCCGTGGCGGCGGAAGCAGAGGCGGCAGGGGCGGAGGCCTTGGCGTTGTCTTGCGCAGCCTCCGCCGGGCGGTATGAAAGCCCGCGGCAGGTCAGGTGCTGCAAGGCCAGTTCGCTTTGAATCTTGGGGTCATAACGCCACAGCTCCGCGCCGGTGGTGGCATCCAGCGCTATCACGGACTGGTGTGGCGTGCAGAGGAACAGGCGGTTGCCGATCTTCAATGGCGTGACCTGGAACGTCGTCTCCTCCGGGTCGCCCGGCTGGCCACGCACATCACCCGTGCGGTATTGCCACGCCACTTTCAGTTCCGACACGTTGCCCGCGTGGATCTGATCGAGCGGGGAATAGCGTTGCCCAAACGGTGTGCGGCCATAGGCGTGCCATTCGCCATTGGGCAACGGGTCCTGTACTGCAGGGGGCTGTGCGGCGCGCGCCACATCCGGCAGCGTGCCTTGGATGCGGTGTGGATCGTGCAGCCAGGATGCCACTGCGACGGCTGCGAACAGTGCCAGCGATAGGGCAAGTCCCATACCCCCCGGGCTAGATGGACGACGTGCCTGATTGGGTGTGCTAGCCGCGCCTGTGCGCAAAGGCGTTTTGCTTGCCGCAGTTGCGGCATCTTTCACCCCGAAGTGCGCGTTGTCCGGCAACTCGGCAGCGGAGCTGGTGATCCGAAGGCCACTGCGCACCCATGGCGTGAGCAACAGTGCACCGAAAAGAAAGGGAACACCCAGCCGCGCCGCCAGCGCCCACCAGTCCAGCCCGGCCTCCCAAAGACCCCAGGCCAGTGTGGCCAGGAAATACGCCGTGAACACCCACAGCGACATCCTGTGCCTGCGCAGGAGCAATCCACCAGTTGCCAGCCACGCAACGCCAGCAGCGAGGTAGTACCAGGACCCCCCGAGCATGGCGAGCCAGACGCCGCCGCTGGCAACGGCCAGTCCTGCCAGAAGCAAAAGCCAGCCGGCGGCGAGTGTTGCTCTATGGGGTGGTGGAGTGTGCGGCACGAAAGTCCCCCTTTCACGTTAGCGGCCCACGGGGGGACCAGTTGCTGCAGATGTGCGCCAGTGCGCCGCTCGCTTGCCAGTCGCCCAACCATGGCAAGAGCGAACGACTTGCCAAGCTGTTGAGCGAAACCAACCAGGCTGCGGCCGGCAGTCGAGCGCTCTGTCTCATGCTAGGCGGCAATGGCCTGCCCGCGGTGTAGGAAACGGGCGGCTGCGGCGGTAGTCCACGCCGGGGCGGCCAAAAAAAAGCCGGCTACTCCTTTCGGAGAGGCCGGCCACAACGGTAGTTGCAGTCTTTGTCAGCTAACGCTGTTGTTCACTTCTTCTGTCTCGGCGTGTGTTTCAAGCCCTGTTTACTTCGCAACAACGCGCACCATTTCCAGGCACTTGTTCGAATAGCCCCATTCGTTGTCGTACCAGCTCACGACCTTCACGAACGTGCCGTCCAGCGCGATGCCGGCATCGGCGTCAAAGATCGAAGTGCGGGTGTCGCCGCGGAAGTCGGTGGCCACGACCTTGTCTTCGGTGTAGCCCAGCACGCCCTTCAGCGCGCCTTCGGACTGGGCCTTCATCTCGGCCTTGATCTCTTCGTAAGTGGCGGCCTTGTCCAGTTCCACCGTCAGGTCCACCACCGACACGTCGGAGGTCGGCACGCGGAACGACATGCC